>JAGQQT010000390.1 GCA_020426065.1 Planctomycetaceae bacterium
CTACCGGATGACCGGGATCAGTTCGGATGGTCGGGCCGAAGGGGCCTTCTATGCCACCGGATACGAACCTGAGTGCATCCGCCGGATGGCAACCCTCGGCCATGATGTGCCGATGGAACTGTTTACTGCCCGCGAGTTGATCGCCGGTGGTGAGTATCACGTCCAACAGTAATTACACATTGATCAGAAACAGGTTCAGTTGACCACCCGGCTGTTGCCGGCCCTGGCCACTGTTATTTGGTCCTGAATGCAGGACTTTCAACGGAGAATTCGCCATCATGGCCACTGGATATCCCGGAACCTACACGATCACATCTCGTCCTGAGTTTGCCGATATCGTCAAACAGAACGAGCAGTTTTCCGATCCGCGCGATACGGGGAGCACCAAGACGATCAACAACTGGTTTGATCGGCTGATGGTTCAATCCGGTGTAGACATCTCACCCGTTGTGGCGTTGCTGCTCTGTCTCATGGCGGCACTGGCCATTGGTGGTCTCGTATTTGTACTCCTGGAAGATCCTCTGGTAACAGCCATTGGCGGTATGATTGGTTTCGCAATACCTGTTGCAATTCTCATGTTTGTTCGCTCACGTCGGCAGTCCCAGATTCTGCAGCAGATGCCACAGATGATTGATGAGCTGGCCCGGGCCGCTCGCACTGGACGCAGCCTGGATCAGTGTCTGGAACTGGTGTCAGAAGACACCCCCGCTCCTCTGGGCGACGAAATGACCAACTCGGTTCGCAAACTTCAGATGGGCGTGACGATGAATGAAGCCCTTTATGATCTGCCAGAACGAACCGGTGTGAATGGCCTGCGAATTCTGGCCACCGCACTGAGTGTCCACCAGCAGACCGGGGGAGACCTGGTCCGCGTGCTGGAACGATTGGCCAAGACATTGCGGGATCGTTCGATGTTCCTGGGCAGACTGCGGGCGATCACCGCTGGTAGCCGGGCAACGGCCATCCTGATGATTCTGCTCCCTCCCGCGATTCTGACATTCTTCATCTTCCGGGATCCAACTTACCTGAACCGGTTGATGGCCTCCAGCTGGGGATCGTTCATCACGATTGCCGGAATTGTTCTGGAAATCATCGGGGCAATCTGGATCTGGAAAATCCTCGGAAACACACAACGCACCTGATACGCGAACGTATTCAGGACCAGCGAAGACAAATCACAGTTCTTAAATTTCAATTGACGAGACATTATCATGTCAATTACTCAATACCTGCAGCAAACATCGATTGGCGGGATATCTCTGTTCCAGATCGCGATCTGGCTGTTTATTCTCTGCTGTGTGTTGCTGGCACTCCTGCTGTTGATCCGCCTTTTGAGCTGGGTTTTCCGGACATTAAATGCCCAGGAGAAGTCTCGCCAGCGTCAGCAGATGGTTTCTCCCGTTAGTCGGGCACAGGAACCAGTTGTGGAGCAGATTCCCGCACACTACGGCTGAGCCCAAAAAGAGTTTTGATAAAACGGTTCGCTCACTCTTTGAAGATGAATCCACGAATGGTCCGATTGCTCCTGCTCAGGATTCTGTTCTGCGGGATGAGCGTGATGAACTCCGTCCAGTCGCTGCGGCAGGACCGGAACTGGTGGCATCCTCCCTTGAGCGGGAAGCCAGACCGGAACTCGATATTGAAAAACAGTTTGTGGTGAAGTCTTCCCAGGCTTCACAGGAATTTACCAGCAAACAGCGCAGCTGGACCTCACGATCCCTGTTCGGCAAACCAATTGCCGGTGCCCAGGTGGATCTGCCGAGAATGACCTCCAGCGATATCCCGTTTGCGGATCGCAGTGACTACAAATACGGCAACGCCACCACATCTCTGGCAGCCATGATGCCGGAAACGGATGAGCGAAAAGCAATCATCCAGAAAGAGTTGCTCAACGCTGGGCACTACACACCGCACGCCTACGAGAACTTCGCAGCCAAACGCTGGATCTGGCTGATGGCTCCCATTGCCATCTTTGGACTCGGATTTGCCTTGGGGCCCCCCGTTTTGGAACCCGTGTTCCTGCTGCTGATGGTTGTAGGAGCCGGTCTGGGCTGGGCTTTACCCCGTATGTTCCTGCGGTCTCGGGCAGCCGAGCGTCGTCGTGAAATCGAACTGGCCCTTCCCGATGTCATTGACCTGCTGAACATGTGCGTGAGCCAGGGAATGACATTGCGGGCAGGTCTGGCACGGGTTGCCTGGGAAATCTCTGAAACCTATCCGGTCATGTCCGAAGAGTTGCGAATCGTTGCCGAGCAGGCCGATCTGAGCACAACCGAACATGCCCTGCAGAATCTCAATGAACGTTGTGATGTCCCCGAACTGCACTCCCTTTCCTCCCTGCTCATTCAGACCGAGCGGATGGGAACGAACGTCAGCGACTCGTTGACCGAATACTCAGACGCGATGCGGGCTACGCTTCAGCAGCGGGCAGACCAGAAGGCCAACGCTGCCACATTCAAACTCCTGTTCCCCACGGTCCTCTGCCTGATGCCAGCGGTGTATTTCTTCCTGCTGGGACCAGCGGTGGTTGAACTTTCCGAGTTCTTCAAAGGGGGCGGTCTGCAACAGTACCAGATTGACGCCGAACAATTCCGCCGGATCGATCCCAACGCCACCAGACGATCACCTGAATGATCTCAATAAAAAAGCAGCCGTGAGAACAATCTCGCGGCTGCTTTTTTATTTGTCATCTGGTTACCTCAAGAAGTTCCCATTGTGGCACTTCTGAAAATGAGCCGCAAGGCGCTAGCCGCGGGTGTTTACTACAGAAGTGTGGCTGGGGTCAAATAAAATGAGCCCCCAGAACGGAACGAATTCAGTTCAGGAACAGGTTACGGGGGTGCTCCGCTTGCGGAAGCCCCCGATCTGCAGGACGAGGTCTACTCCGGCAACCGATGCCCCATCTTGTCCCGCTTCGTCGCCAGGTATTTTTCCCTGTTCTCATCGGGTGGAGCAACAATCGGCAACTGCTCCACAACTTTCAGATCAACCCATTTCTCAAACGCTTCCGTTTTCTTGGGGTTGTTGGTCAGCAGTCGAACCTTGCTCAATCCCAGGTCTTTCAGGATCTGTAATCCGACCATGAAATCACGCAGATCCGCCTTGTAGCCGAGCTTGAGATTGGCTTCGACCGTATCATAACCCTGATCCTGCAGCTGATATGCCTGCAGTTTGGCAGTCAGGCCAATGCCCCGTCCTTCCTGCGGCAGATAAATTACCGCTCCCGCCTGCTCCCGCACGATCATCGACATCGCCATGTGCAGCTGATCGCCACAGTCGCAGCGTAACGAGCCGAGGATATCTCCCGTGAAACAGGACGAGTGCATGCGAATCAGCGGTGCTTCCACTGACTGCAGATCTCCCCACACAATTGCCAGCGGTTCCTGATCTTCATGTTCGACCCGATAAGCAATGAAGCGGGGAGAACCATAATCACGAGTTTTGATCGTCACTTCGACCACCCGTTTGATGAGCTGCTCCCGTTGTCGACGATAGTGAATCAGGCTCGAGATCGAAATCATCGGGAGTTCAAACTGCCGGGCGATTTCCTTCAGCTCTTCCTTGGTGGCCATGCCCGAACCGGAAGGACTCAGGATTTCGATCAATGCCCCCACAGGTTGTAGACCAGCCAGTCTCATCAGATCAATCGTCGCCTCGGTATGCCCCGCACGACGCAACACGCCCCCTTCCTTGGCCAGCAACGGAGAAACGTGTCCGGGCTTGAGGAATTCAGAGGGTCGAGCTTGAGGATTAGCCAGTGCCCGGACTGTCCGAGCCCGATTCTCGGCACTCACTCCGGTTCCCGCAGTGTGATGGTCCACCTGCACCAGAAAGTTGGTGTGATGCGGAGTGGTGTTCGGTTCCTGAGCAGCGGCAAATCCGAGATTCAAACGCTGGGCCACTTCATCCACGAGCGGCACGCACAGCATGCCTCCCCCTTGTCGCAGCATGAAATTGACCATTTCGGGAGTGATCGACTCCGCCGCGCAGATGAAATCCCCCTCGTTTTCCCGGTCCCGGGCATCGACGACGATTACCATCTTTCCCGCTCGAATCGCCTCGATGGCCGTTTCCACGGAATCGAAATCGAGATGATCATCCTCGTCCAGATTGCTCTCCAACTCACCGCTCATTGTTTCCCTCGACAAGCCTTCTGATGTCAGGCATCGCACATTTCCTGCATTGTAGAGGCAAACGGACATTTTCTCCCACTGAACGGGAAAAACTTCTCAGGAGCGAAGAAAGACCATTAGTGCGATTCCCCAGGAAGCCATGATCAGCAGGAGAATAAACAATCCTGACGCTAAGATTCTGTCCTGGTTTTTCTCGGACAGCTTGAATGTTCGTTTCAGAATGTGATAAATCACCAGCCCGCCGCTGAGCCCTGGAATGGGCAGCAGATTGAAAGCACAAGTCTTGGCACAGATGGCTGTTAACTGATGTGAAAACGGGACAGAGTTCAGATAAGTCCAGGCCTGACCAAGATATTCCTGTGCCTTGCCGAACGGTTCGACAGTTCCCCAGAGAATCTGCAGGAAGCCGGATTGAATCATGGCA
>JAGQQT010000391.1 GCA_020426065.1 Planctomycetaceae bacterium
TCATATTGGCCAGTTCGTACACGTAACGGGACAGTTCCGTAAGATGTTCGATCGCATCTTCCCGCAGCGCGCTGTACCCCTTTTTCAGGACCAGATTGGCAATGCAGCTGACCAGATCGGCATTGCCGCAACGCTCACCGATACCATTAATGGTTCCCTGCACATGGATCGCGCCGGCATCAATCGCCTTGAGAGTGTTGGCGACAGCGGTATCGGAATCATTATGGCAATGAATTCCCAGCGAAGCAGAAACGGCGGCTTTGGCTGCCTTGACCCCTTCAGCGATCTGATCGGGCAGTGTGCCGCCATTTGTATCGCACAGACAGACCAGTTCTGCTCCGGCATCTGAGGCCGCCTGAATGGTTTTCAGCGCGAACTCGGGATTGTTCTTCCAGCCATCAAAAAAGTGCTCGGCGTCGTAAACCACGCGACGTCCTTCGGCCACCAGAAAGGCCACCGAATCGGAAATCATGGCCAGGTTTTCTTTTTCATTAACACGCAACACTTCGGTCACATGCAGATCCCACGTCTTACCCACGACCGTGCAGACAGGTGCCTTGGAGTCACGCAAAGCGAGGATGCCGATATCATCTTCTGCAGCGATCTCCTTTTTCCGGGTCATGCCGAACGCACAGATCTTGGCGTGCTTGAAATCCATATCCGCGACACGCTGGAAGTACTCCGCATCCTTCTGGTTGGCCTGGGCAAAACCACCTTCAATGAAGTCAAAGCCAAGCTCATCCAGTTTCCGGGTGATCAGCAGCTTGTCCTGCAGCGAGAAGTTGATGCCTTCTCCCTGACTGCCATCGCGGAGCGTGGTGTCGTAGGTTTGAATCCGAGTCATGGTTTCGTCAGCCTTTCTGCGCCGCGAATGATGACCTGACAAAACAGGCCTGAACTTCCATAAAAAAATCCTTCCAGGCAGGTGACCTGGAAGGATGTTAATAACAGGAATCCCAGCGTCACCTCGTTAAAGAGGCCGAATCAGTACGCCGGTAATAATGGACACAGTGTTCATAAATTCACATTTTGGAGTAAAAATCTGGTTCGAGTTTAACGGAAGACCCCAGTCGGGTCAATCAGGTTCAACTCCACGCTTTTCTCGCCTGGTGGCAAGGAATGAAAAGTCTCTGACCTGCTAATTCCCACTTGGCGGGGGTTCAGGTGGTGTTGCCGCACTGGTCCCGGCTGGTTCAGTTGACCCAGCTGGTTTTTCAACCGGAGCAGGAGCGGGCTGGCTGATCATTTCCGGTTTTTCGGCAGATGTCGAGGAGGTCGTTGCTGGCGGCACCTCAGTAGTTGTTGCAGGAGGAGCCACTGAAGTCGACTCGGGCGTCATCAATGGTGCACCGGGAGTTGCAGCGGGCGGTGTGGTTTCCTCTTCCTTCTTCAGTTCCACCAGATCTTCCCGGCTCTTGTTCAGACGATCAAAGGTGGCCGAATCAATCACATAGTACCAGTCGGCATAACGTTCATTCAGTTCCGAAACCCGTTTCTGGCCTGCCTCAATCTTTGCCTGAAATGCTTTCAACTCCTCTTCGTAAGTCTTCGAGGCAGATTCAAAAGCTTTCTGGGGATCAACTTCAGCTGGATCCTTCTCTGTAGTCTCGGTCGGTGGATTGTCAGCATTTTCCGGTGTAGCGGGAGGTTCTGGTTTGACAGGTGCAGGGCCAAGCAGATCGGGATCGAATTGAACGGTGATAAACAGATAACGACTTTTCTTGAGATCCGAGTCTTCAGCTCCGTCCGCTCCATCAGCTTCCGTTTCGCTGGATGCGGCCTCATCCTTTTTGCCTTCTTCGGCGGCACCAACTTCAATATCGAATTCATCGCCTGTGAAGACTTCTCCGAACCGGAGCACATACACAACACCCTCAGCGGTCCCAACGGCCAGATCTCCTTCATTGGAGAACAGTTCGGCCCCCTGGGAAGTGGGGACGATGTAATACCCTTTGTTCTGGAGATCCCCGACTGTCATCAAGTCTCCCGAAACTCCTCCAGAAAGTTTCAGGTCAGCACTCAGTCCTTTGGGTTTGGGTCGCACGCCGATAATCTTCAACTCATCCAGGGCATTGACCATGGTGTTGACTTCAGCCGTTTTCACTTCCTCATTGGGAGCCAGTTCAGAAATCTTCCAGGGATCGGCATCGGCTGTCCGAGTGACGTCAATGATGCTGTTGAATTTGATCTGTCGGCTGGTTTCATCAATCGAGTAATCCTTGATCAGGACTTCCCGCAGATCCTCGCGGGAGAATTCCAGCAGATCCTGTTGAATCCAGTCAGCAAACTTGGTGGAAAGATCGATTTCGAGTTTGGTGATGTAAGTCACTTTTTCGTCCGGCTTACGGACATAATAGTGATTCGACTGATCGGGAACGGCGTTGCCGATGATCAGATCCACCAGCACATCTTCTCCCCTGGTCAGTGTCAACCGGTCTCCACGACCTTTGAGAGACTGCTCACCATCTGCCATGGGATCCACAACACCCAGGCGGGCAAAATCCCCTTCCGTTTCTCCCGCAACCGCTCCACGCTCAACGCCTGCCAGAGAGCCCGCGGTTTTCGACAACTGCTCCTGGCCATCTGCCGGATAGTTGTAGTGACTGGGAATCGCCCAGACACCGTTTTTGTTCTCCACGTTGAACGGCTTCAGCTCGGCGGTTTCTTCGTTGTAAGTCACCACGCGAATTCCGGTGGCCTCATTCGGATCGAGAAAATCCGGGAAGAACGCTTCGCCAACTCGCGAGTCGGCGTCGAGATTCAGTTCCGGAGAAGGGGTTCCCTTCCAAACGGCCAGCAACAATGAGAGCACAGCGGCTCCCACGTAAATCGATGTCCGGGTCATGTTATCCATAATGATCAAACCTCGTCAGGAGAGGACTTTTATGTGTGCGTGTAAATCAAAGATCAAACCGGTATCGGAAGGCATCAGGCCCGATGGACGCGACGTTCATCAATGATGGCCCGTCGTTCGTTACGCAGGCGGGTTGCTCCAATCAGGAAACCCAGAATGATGGCCGGCAGCGGAGGCAGAACAATCGCCCAGAAACGGAACTGTCCTTTGACAGCGGCAATTTCCCGTTCGGACTGGGATTTGATCGCTTCAATTTTGGCTTCCGATTCCCGATTGATGTCCTCGGTATCGACTTCCAGCTTGCGATTCTGTGCCGACTCCAGCATGCGGATCTGGCGGTCTTTACTGCGGTCGTCCAGATTCGGATCCTGTTCAATCTGCTCGATTTTTTTCTGCAGTTCCTCGCGGGCAGATTCCAGCTGCTTTTCAGCCTGCTCGCGGGCCATCGCTTCGGCTTCACTCCGTTTCTTGACGGCGCTTTCGGTCAATTCTTCCACCCAGTCGAGTGTGCGGGAGTCATCGCGACGATTCCGCAGTGCAATGAAGTCTTCTTCGCCTGCCAGTGAATCGACACAGTTCAGGACGAATTTGATGTTGTCGATTTTGAGCTCAACCCCCAGTGATTGAATCACCTGACGTTCAGCCAGATCGAAGATGCCATCCGAAATCAGATCGATATCGGCAACAAAAATCGCGTTCACCTGAGGTGCGGCATTATTGGCTCCCTCCTCACCCGCCGACTTTGAACGGACTCGAGCCGCCACCACGTGGCTGTACTCATCATCCGTACGCCGTGGATTGTTATTGAGCGACATCCCAAACAGCGGATTGCGAACCAGCAGATCGTCAAACTGCAGCAGACCGGAGTTGAGTGCACCTGTTCGCAGAAGCGGAGTGAACTCCACTGAACTTTTTTCACGAGGCACAACCGTCCCCGAATAATAAATCAGCAGTTGCTGCAGACCATCCGTTGTGGGATCTTTGGGATTGAAGGCATCCCGGGCTTTCTTCTTGTCATAGATGAAGGCCGCTTCCGGTCCCAGCAAATCCTGAATCCGGGGAATGGGAGCATCGCGATCAAACACGACTTCGCCATTGTTCCAGGCGATTTCCATGACACCCAGCAGCGAGGTGAGGGCTCCACCATCCCCTTTGGGTTCACTCGGCTGCTGCCCACCGAACATTCCACCTCCCTGGGCTGGTTTTTCCAGTCGGGGAGCCATGTTGATGTTGAACATGGGCATCGGGTCATCAAACACCAGAGTGGGATTCCCATTCTCAACATAGGCCACCAGATTATCGAGTTGTGGCTGAGTCAATGAGGAAGGTAAAATGGCAATCAGGACATCGTATTTCTCTTCATCAATTGGTGAATCCGGGGAGACATCCTCAATGTTGTACTGCTTCTTCAGTTCGGTGATGATTCGCCACTCTTCCTGGGAACGGAAGGTCGCCTGATCAAATCCGCCATTTACGCGGGCGTCAGTTCGCAGCACACCAACGGTCAAACGGGCTTCACGGGAGACGGTGCGGAGGGATCGAGTCAGTTCGTATTCGACAGAGTTCCCCAGATCGAAAAACGGAATGATCACTTCATCAAGTCCGCTGCTCACCCGGGCACCCAGGAAGATGTCCTCAATTTTAATTTCGCCATCCCGTTCTGTCTGAATGGAGCGGGATTGAATCCCGA
>JAGQQT010000392.1 GCA_020426065.1 Planctomycetaceae bacterium
CGGCTACGATAAATAACACAAACGCCGCAAGTCCCATCAGCATGACCGGTTCCAGCAGGCGAACCAGAATTTCGAGCCGACTCTGAACCCGGTGTTCCAGCTGATCCGCTACTTCCACCAGAACCCGTTCCAGCTGGTTGGACTCTTCGGCAACGGCGATCATTTCCACGACATCTGCAGAAAAATGCTCCGAATTCCGCAGCGGCCCCGCCAGCGATTTTCCGCGGGAAATAAATTCGGAGGCCTCTTCAATCGCCTGTTCAATCGTTCGGTTTCCGGTCGCCCGTCGGGCAATCGCAATCGAGCGTAGCATTGGCACACCGTTTTGCAGCAGAGTTCCCAATACGCGGCAGAAACGGGCCAGTGCCAGGTTCCGAAAGATGCCGCTCAACCCGAACTTCATCCGCCCGACCCGGTATTCCCGCACCAGAATCGCATCGAGATAGGCCCGTCCGGTCTCAGACTGCAGCACCCGTCCAGCCAGAATAAACAAGCCAACGGCCAGTGCTGCCAGCAGGACCCAGCATTGCTGCAGAACATCGCTGATCGTCATCAGTGTTTCGGTTGCCCAGGGGAGCCCGCGTTCGGCCTCCATGCGATCAAAAATCGGCTTAAATTTCGGGACGAAGAATACCAGCATCACCACGGCTGTCAGGATTCCGAATCCCCCGACGAAGATCGGGTAAATCATGGCTCCGGTCACTTTGCCGCGCAGTTCGTTCTGGTGCTGGACGAACATCGCCAGCCGCTTCAGAGCATCTTCCAGGAAGCTTCCTTCTTCACCCGCCTCAACCAGACTGATGGCCAGAGGGGAAAAACACTGGGGATGCCTTCCCAGCGCCTGGGCGAGCCGTTTTCCGTCCGCGACCTGATGCCGGACATCGTTCAGGATGCCCTTCAGTTTTTCATTGGTGGCCTGCTGTTCGATCAAAGACAGCGATCTCAGCAGAGGCACACCTGAGCGGAGCAGGTCGGCCAGCTGGGAGTAAAAGTTGGCCAGCTGAACAGAGGAGACTTTCTCCCGGCGTTTGAGCAGACTTTCGCCCCCCGCCGCTGCCGGAGTGACCTTAATTGGGATCAGTTTCTGGCCGGATAACTGGCTGTACGCATCCTGGACATCGGCAGCAACCAGCTTTCCGCTGGTTGCTTTCCCATCGATTCCACGAGCGTTGTAAACAAATTCCGGCATGAAGATTCCAGCTGACTCCGGGACAGGTTTCCGTAACGTATCGGTCATCCTGAGGCAGGGGAGTGGTTCCCGTCAATGACATCCGCACTGAAATCGAAACCTTCCTCCGATCCGGGCGGATTTTCCCCTGTTCTTTTGAACTCCGATGCCCCAGTCAGGTTTCGACCACACTGGTGATTTCAGGCCAAACTCTCGAATAATTCCCGGTTCCGGTCCAGAAAATCGTCCCGCCAGTAGTATTGATCCAGCAATCCGTCCGTGGAATACCCCAGAATCAGATAGCTGAGATAAATCGCTTCGATGGTGGCCAGACCCTGATCGGGATCTTCATAGAGCTTGGAATTCCGGGGATAAGCGGTTTCCGCAGCCGGGAGCGAGCGGATGGGGACTTCGGCAAATTCGGCTTCCATCAGCCCTGCGAGTTTCCAGGTGGCATCCAGAACCAGCAACCCCTGAGTCCGATCCGCTGGAGAAAGTGGCTCCCCGCCAATTCCCAGTCGAACGCAATGCGAAACATCCGGGCGGGTTTTCAGCGGAAATTTGTGAAATTCAAAGTCCGACCGACCCCGCAGTGGTTCCACGGTGCACTTGGAACGCCGTTCCTTTTCATGCACGATAATGATGGTTGGATGAACGGGCTGGATGTTGTCAGCTTTCAATGTCGTGCGGAGATGAGTGGAAGACTGTGTTGGAGATCTGGTCAGGCTCAGCCCGGTTCATTTTTGATTTTTTCGACAGCAGCCTCGTGCTGATCAATTTCCGCCTGCAGGCGTTTGACTTCGGCTGGATCATCCATCTGCTGCTTTGCACCAGCCAGCTGTTGACGCAGCTTCTGGATTTTCTGCCGGTGGACATCAATCTGTTTTTTCTGCTTTTTGTTGAGCGTCATCTGTTCTCTCCAGTCCCTGCCAGTTTTCGCCTGGTCGGGGTTATTTTTTTGACTCTGACGAGGCTTCTTTCGACGCAGCGTTTTTCTTCTGGATGACCCGAATCCCGAACACAATTGCCGTGGCCGCAATGCCGAACCAGGCCATCATTTTCAGGCCCTGCAGGTGCTCGGGATCAGCCGGAGGATGGAACAGAACCCGAAACAGGGCATAGGCCCAGGTAAAGTTCGTGACAAACAGCAGCCAGTCGGTAAACGGAACACGTGTTCGCTTTGTCGGCTTCAATTCATTCATCAGGAATTCCTTGTTCAAGTGCCCCCAGTATAAGAACTCCGTACCCATTCCACGAGTGGTGACCAGGTGTTGAGAACCCGGCGTTTTGGGGAGATGGGTAAATACGGGAGACTTTTCCTGATGTTCCGATTCTCCGGCTCTTGCCGATCCGAACGATTGAATGAGTTCTTCCGTTGAATGAAACACTCGATCTGGTCTGCGGGACAGTCGATACAAACAGCAGGATAAACTTTAACGACTGTGCGGAATCTTCCTGACTTGCCGGTGATACCGATTCGAACGCTTGATCGGTTCAGTGGAACCTGTAACAGGTGCAACCAGAATGGGTGCTCCTGAAGGAAGTGGACACACACGACGAGAAAAAAAGCGAAGACGTTTCGGAGATTGGATATGTCTGCACTCAAGAAAATCCTGTTTGGTGGAGCGACGGCAGGACTGGCTTTATCGTTCATGCTGCCTGCTTCCTCTGATCTGGCGTCCAACTCCGCGCATGCCGCAACCGGCCCACGCTTCAGCAAGCCCTGGATGAACAAGAACAGCGCCAGCAGCCAGAAAAAAGTACGTACTTATGCGATGCCCAAGTCATCAGATAGCCCGGCATCCTCAGGACAGACGAGCGTGGCAGAGGAGCTGGACAAACTTTACAAACAGAATTCGCAGTCTCCGCCGGCAAACCCGTTGGCATTTGACACATCAGAGCGATCGAAACCAGCGTCTGCTCCTGCTCCAACGCCCTCTCCCGCTCCAGTAAAGCAAAGCCGACCTTCGTTTCTGGCTCGGCTGTTTGGTGGCCTGAAGGGTGGTTTCAACAGCAATGATGGAGACTATTCGGATCCCTCAAAACGACCAGCCTTCTCACCACAGAATGCCGCTCGATTGCACATTGATCTGGATAATTCCAATTACGTTCAGAAGGCACCCTATGGAGAGGATGAGACTCCTGCTCCTACACCCAGTAATGTGGCGGCCGCTCCTCTGAAAAAGGTTGAATTCCCAGACCTGGCACAGACTCCGGTAGAAAAACCGAAGCAGGAAACGAAGTCTGAAGCACCTCTGATGAGTAACGGATTCATTCCCCCTCTGCCAGATGAAATGGGAAGTGAACCAGCGAAAACTCAGGTTGCCGTTGCCAAGCCGCAGAATGCTGCCAAACAGTCGACACCGGCCGTCGAACAGAAACTGGATTTTCTGCTGCCCCCACTGCCTGACGCAGTTGCGGTAAATGAGAAGCCAGCCACTCCTGCGGAACCAGAAGTTGCGACAAACGAACCAGAAGCCAACTCTGAATTGATGGTTCCAGAACCAGTTGCTGTTGCTGAAACAGAAACCTTTTCTGAACCAATTATTGAAAGTCCCACGCTGGAAAACGGTCGGCCTGCTGGTGAAGTTTCACAGCCGGAAGAACCTGGCAGGATTGTGGTTGCAGAGCTGAACCCGATTCAGCAGGATCTGGTCAATGACTCGGCAGCTCCCAAGCCGCTGAAAGGGGAATTGAAAGCGAATGTTCCTCTGGCCCCATCTGTTTCCCGGACCGAACGTCCGAGTGCAGAGCCAGGTCGAGTCATCGTGGTGGATTCAGGCTGGAAACCTCGCCATCTGAAGCCGGTTCCCCAGGCACCCGTCCAGGAACCGAATACCTTCAATGTTCCGGATTCGGCCAGACCAGCTCCTGCAACGCCATCTTCTCCCGTGCAGACACCAACCACTTCGCGGTCACCTGAAGAAAAATATCAGCTGATTGCCGCTCGGGGTGAGGCGACAGGTTTCAAGGGTTTCTGTCCTGTGGTTCTGCGGAATACACTCGAACTGGTTGATGCCTCACCGATTTATCAGGCCGAGTATGAAGGTCAGATTTATTACTTCTCCAGCATGGAAGCTAAGGCACAGTTCGAACAGGATCCACTGCGATTTGTTCCAGCCAACAACGGGCTTGATCTGATCCAGCTGGTGGATGATGGAGTTGAAGTTCCGGGCCGGCTCGATTACGCCGTCTGGTACCAGGATCGACTCTTCCTGTTTGCCACCAAATCCGGCATGGAAAGCTTCCGGGCTTCACCACAGAAGTATCTCTCCGGAAACTGAGAATAAGAAGATCGTTCGAACACCAACTGAAGGCAGGCTGCCAGCGTCAAGCAAAGGCAGCCTG
>JAGQQT010000393.1 GCA_020426065.1 Planctomycetaceae bacterium
GTGGAGTTCGATCTATTCCTGACCTGAGAAGTATCGGGCCGTTCCGGTTGCTGCCACCGCCGCTCCAATCCGATTCAAAGCAGAAGCATAAGCGGCAGTCCGCATAGAAATCTGGTGTTGTTCCATCAGCTGATAAACGACTTCAAACTGCTGCCGCATCGCCTGTTCGAGACGGGTGTTGACTTTCTCTTCCGACCAGTAATCTCCACAGCGGTTCTGGACCCACTCGAAGTAACTGACCGTGACGCCGCCAGCATTGGCCAGGATGTCCGGGATGATCAGTTTCTTCTTCGCGTCAAGTACCTCGTCCGCTTCCAGAGTCACCGGGCCGTTGGCAACTTCAACAATCACATTCGCCTGGATGCGGTCCGCATTTTCTGTAGTGATTGCATTCTCCAGAGCGGCGGGAATCAGCAAATCGACATCGAGTTCCAGTAACTCTTCGTTCGTGATTTTATCCGCAGCGATTGCTTCGCAGACAGAGCCTTCACAGTAAACGGCTTTCAGTACCCGAGATTCATTTTTTGTTTTCATGAGACTGGGGATATCAAAACCTTCTTTGCGATGAATGCCTCCTTTGGAATCGCTGACGGCAACAATCTGATAGCCATCCCGATGCAACAGCTGGGCCACACTCTGTCCGGCATTACCGAAACCCTGAACGGCAACTCGAATCTGATGTGGATCCCAGTTCCGTTTGGCCTCCAGTTCCTTGATGCAGTAATAGGCACCTCTTCCTGTGGCAGCAGAACGACCCAGAGAACCACCCAGGGCGATCGGTTTCCCGGTAATGACTCCGGGAGAATGTCGGCGGGTAATGGTGGAATACTCATCCATCATCCAGCCCATGATCCGCTCATTGGTGTAAACATCTGGAGCGGGGATATCGGTATCTGGTCCGATGAAGTCGGCAACCTTATCGATGAATCCACGGGAGAGTCGCTCCAGTTCCATCGGTGAGAGTTCCTTGGGATTGACGATCACGCCACCCTTGGCTCCACCATAGGGAATATCCAGCACCGCACACTTGCAGGTCATCCACAACGAGAGTGCTTTGACTTCATCAAGGTTGACCTGGGGGTGAAATCGAATCCCCCCTTTGGTTGGTCCTCGAGTGGCGTCGTGCCGGACACGATACCCTTCGAATATCTTCAGCGTTCCGTTATCCATCCGCACGGGAATGGAAACGTGCAGCATTTGAATCGGATGCTGCATCCGCTGGATGGTTTCCTCATCAATGGTGGCATATTTGCGAGCGGTATCGAGCCGTTTGAGCGCTTTCTCGAAAATCGAATCTTCAGCAGGTTCCGACATGATCACATTCCTTTTTCTCAATGCAGGGCAAAAGCAGTCAGCATCGACTTTGCAGAGCTTAGTGTGACGTTTGCCCTCTGAACTGACAATCTGATTTTGATGGGATGGACGCGGGTAACTTCAGTGGTTTACTTCAGGCTCATCCAGTGCCGCCCGGAGAACGTCCAGAATGGCATCCTCGAAAGGACGCGGAAGTGTCGACTCGTATAAAGAGCCGGGAGTTAAATGATCAGGGGGAAGTTCCCCTGTGAGAAGCTGAATCACAGCTGATTCGGTGGCTGATATGTTTCCGTTCAGCACCTGGACCTGCCCTGAGGAGAAATGGGCTCTGATCCGTTCCTGAATTCTTTCCTGACGTGTTTTTTCAAGTGTAGCATAGGAAATGCTGAGGGGACGCTGGAGAATTCGATTTCGCAGTTCGCCGAATGTGAGCTGAAACTGAGGGTGAACGACCTCTGTGGCAATTTCACAAACAGGGTCCAGAACAAACCGGCGATACCAGCAGGCTGGATGCGGAACTTTCAAAACTGCGGTAGAAATGATCTGGCCGGCATAGGTAATCAGATCCAGGTCGACTGTGCGTGGTCCCCAGTGGATTTCACGAGTCCGCCCGAGTTGATTTTCAACTGCCTGACAGGCTTCCAGCACACCTTGCGGGGGAAGCGTGGTTGAGAAGACGCAGGCGGCGTTGATGTAACGATCCCCCGCATTCGAACCGATGGGAACAGTTGAGTAAAACGAACTGCACTGTTGAACGCTGAGGCGGGGATGGGAGTTCAAACTCCTGATCGCATCCTGTAGCAGTTCCTCAGATTGGCCGAGATTGCCTCCCAATGCAATCAGGCCGGACTTTGTAGTTTCAACAGATGGAACATCACTTTGATGCTCCATCAGGCTGCCTCCTGTCCGGACTTCGCAGCAATGGCCTGAAAACCGATTTCGACAATCGCGGATTGATCCGTTTGGGTCGTTCTTCTCAGGTCGATGCGGAATCCATGAGCGAAGGATTCACTGACCACCGCATCCACTTCGCAATCGGCAAGCGGTTCACACTCCACTTCAGGTGCACAGGCCAGGGCAGGGGAGAAAACGATGTGAGCGGCGGCCTGCTTCTGTCCGGGAACCAACTTCAGCTGGGCCATTCCTTCCACCAGTTCCTGTCCATCAGGAGTTTGCTTGCGGGTCATCCATTGAACCACATTCTGGTCGCTCGGTGCGGAACGCTCAGAAGTCGGTGAGTCAGCATTGGGATACGTTGCTGTGGTTGATCCGGGAATCAGAAACTCTCTCAGGACCGGCTCACTGGACCAGACGGCATAAGCAGGAACGATTGGTATTAATAACCAGGTCAGTGCAGAGGAGTTGCCGGGGAAGATTGCCAGCATGGTCAATGTGCAACCGAGTGTTGTCAGCAGGGAACAGAACAGCCTTCCCCGGGGAGTAAAATCCTCGCGAGACTGAACGAGTGGTCGGGTCAGCACTCCCAGACCCAGGAAAAACAGCAGCAGTCCGGCACGGCGGAGCGAATCGCCATCAGCAGGGAGACTTCCCAGAATTCGCAACATCAGCAACGACACACCCGTTGCCGCCCAACCGACGCTGACCAGCAATCCTGTCTGGGCTGATTCGGTCAGGCAGAGACTTTGATTATGAACAGGGGGTTGCGAATTGTTGATCATCGCATCACTCCTTTGGTTGCGATTAAAAATCAGGGAGAGGCCGCTTAAGGCAGCCTCTCCCCATTCTTCTCTATTCTGCAGGAATGAAATCCCCTTTGCAGGAATCAAATCCTGATGGAACTGCCGCCAGCATTATGCCAGCACGAACTCCACTTTGGGAAGGTCGCTTCCCAAGCCAACGGCATCTCGCAGAGCTGCTGCCCGATCTGTCGTTTCCCACTTGAAGTCCGGATCGTTCCGGCCAAAGTGACCACCCCAGGCGGTTTTGCGGAAGATTGGTCGACGCAGGTCGAGGGTTTCGATAATTCCACGCGGTGTGAGCGGGAAGATTTCTTGAACGGCTCGCGAGATCTTTTCTTCATCCACTTTGCCGGTGCCGAAGGTGTCGACATGCACGCTCACAGGTTCTGCGACGCCGATTGCATAGGCCAGCTGAACTTCACATTCGGTAGCCAGTCCGGCGGCCACGATGTTTTTGGCAACGTAGCGGGCCATGTAAGCAGCCGAGCGGTCAACTTTCGTTGGATCTTTGCCGCTGAAGGCTCCACCACCATGACGACCCCAGCCGCCATAGGTATCCACGATAATTTTACGACCGGTCAGGCCACAGTCTCCATGAGGACCACCGATGATGAACTGGCCCGTTGGATTGATGTGATACTGAGAGCAGCGAGTCAGCAGATCGCCGGGGACAACATCCTTGATGATGTTCTCGACGATGAAATCGGAGATGTCCTGATGAGAGACCGAGGCGGCGTGTTGAGTAGAAACCACCACGGCGGTAATACCGACAGGGCGGGATCCATCAAATTCCACGCTGACCTGGCTCTTGCTGTCTGGACGCAACCAGTCGACTTCACCCTGCTGACGGGCGACGGTCAGGCGGTTCAGAATCCGGTGGGACAGAGCGATCGGCACCGGCATGAATTCTTCGGTCTGATTGCAGGCATAGCCGAACATCAGTCCCTGGTCGCCGGCTCCATCGCGGTCAACACCCATTGCGATGTCGCTGGACTGTGAGTGAAGGCGGACATCGATTTCGCAGGTGTCTGCATTGAAGCCGATGTCATCGCTCGTATAACCGATTTCCCGGATCACCTGCCGGGCAACAGCATCATAATCCACTTGAGCGTTGGCTGTGATTTCTCCAGCCAGGCAGACGAAGTCCGTTGTGCAGAGCGTTTCACACGCAACACGTGCTCGTGAATCCTGAGCCAGCAGTGCATCCAGAATTCCATCCGAAACCTGATCGGACACCTTATCCGGGTGTCCCATGCTGACGGACTCACTTGTAAAAATATAATTCGCCATTCTTTATCCTCAAACAATATGAGATGAAGCACGCACGCCTGCCGCTTCTGCGAACACCTTGCGGTATCGCGAGCCGATCTGACGGAACGTCAACACGGAAGGGTGAGCAGTCTGGAAGATAAACCGGACGCTCAAGCAGGTCGCCTCATCGACCTGGAGAAGCCGATAGTTTAACAGTTGATTCCGCTACGGAAAGCGAATTCACCCTCAAT
>JAGQQT010000394.1 GCA_020426065.1 Planctomycetaceae bacterium
TTGCTCATGCGATCATGATGGCGTGAGTGCAAATCAGCGTCAATGGATTGGTGGGTTCCGCATTCGCTGCACCCACCCTACTACTTTGTCATAGCGTCTTCAATGTCGGTGCGACGTTCGCCATCGACGTCGACGCGGCCATCGTCGTCGACGGTCGCTTCGATGTCCGGTTCATTTTCCATTGACGGCGAGCAACCACTTGTTGCAGCGGCAATGAATGTGGCAGTGACTACTCGCATACTGTTATTGCTGGCTAACGACCAAAGCTCAGCGACCCGGCCCGCGGGACGCAACGATTGCAACCGCGACGCGATGGCCGGGTTCGCTGCAGCGCCTGGTTAGGCGACAATTCGTTCATGTGTCCTGTGTGCATAATCCATGACCTCTCGCCAAACCGGACTGCCAAGCCAAGTGCGAACAGTGCCCTGACTCTCTGGCAAGTGGCTGAGCCTGTCCTCATAAAAACGGCTGAACTCGTCGAGTGCAGACAACTCGGCGGGAGAGAAGAGATGGTCAAATGCTCTGCCCGGGTGATACAGGTCGTCGAACCACATGCAAACCAACTCCTTTGTGATGTCAACGTGCGGCACATCGCGCTCATACTCCAACTGCTGCACCTCCGACGCCAGCAGCTGCAAAAGCTCACGAATCTGACCTCGGGTGGATGGAGTGGTGGTCATAACGTGCAATGTCGCCTAACGACCGCGTTCACCGGGCGGCGGCGAACGACTTGGAATTGGAAAAACCGCGTCGACCGCCGCTCCGGTGCAACGCATTGTTATGTTGCTTCTTTTGCTGCAGTGAAAGCGTCTTTGACTGATTGAGAGGTCGGAAGTTCGGATTGAATTCTGCTGACGGCCGCACTGTAGGCTGATAACTGCAATGAATGAACGCATTGATCGCGAAAACCACCTGCCAGCCACTTTTCCCATTGCGATACATCGACGCGTATTCCCGGACCAATGGCTTGAAGATGGACGTCCGCAACCGGTGGTTCGAGTTCGCAGTTGGCGTTTATGTGGATTTCAGGCAGCGCCAATACAGTTGGCCAATAAGGATTCTTGTAGTGCGGGTTTGCAACCGCGTCGAAGTATTGTTTTGCGAATCGGGCTTGGTACTTCCAGTCCGCGTAGCATTGCCAGTGCATTCCGGCATCCGAATACGCCCAGAGCTTGTCGGCTGGGTCTTCAATGAAGTGTGTCGTAGCGAAGATCGGCTGTGCGAGAGTCTTGT
Source organism: Planctomycetaceae bacterium (assembly GCA_020426065.1). GTDB lineage: Bacteria > Planctomycetota > Planctomycetia > Planctomycetales > Planctomycetaceae > Rubinisphaera. The sequence goes on from JAGQQT010000394.1 coordinate 1,234, forward strand.
CGCAGAGCGGGCATTCGGTCAGGTAGTTGCCATTCTCGTCGACAAGCAGTTGTGCCATGGCGGACCTTTGCAACAGAACTTGTTATTAGCCAGAATGGTTCTGTCTAAGTCGGTGGTGGATTCTGTCTAAGTCTGGAAAGATTCTGTAGAAGGAATCAGGGGCTGTCAATAACAAGGAGGGATTGATGAGGAAATCGTCTATCGGGGCGAGGGCATCGTGAGTACCTCCGGGAAACCGAAGCTGTTGGAGGAAGTCTGTGCAGCACTGCGAGTTGGGCGGTATTCATGGAAGACCGAGAAGGCTGATCTTGCCTGGATTGAGAAGGACTTGAGGTATCATCGTTAAGAGAATCTGGGCATCTGGAGACATTCCCAGGAACTGCGAAAGCAGAAGTGAAACAATACCTGAGCTATCTGGCGAAAGAACAAAATATGGCCCCCTCAATGCCGGCGGGGTGGCAGTGCATGTAATGCAGCAAGCGTCAGTCGCTACAAACGACACCCTGCAAACTTAATCGTCTTAGCGGCGCCAGCGGACCAGGAACAGGAGCAGGACTCCCAGTCCGGCCATGAGCATGGTCAGGTTGGAGTTCGAGATCCGGGGATTCGATTTGGCCTGCTGCTGGAGTTCGGCCTCGTCGATCAGGAGCGGCGATTCTTCGACGGGCAGTGAATCGTTGACCGTCATCCCGGCAAAATCAGCCGCGAATTTGTCATCTTCCTGAGCGGCCGGTTCAGTACCGGGCAACAGCAACAGTGGAGCGGAACCGAGTGAAGGTCCGGATTCCACGATGAACGGAGCGGCATCTTCCTGTGGTGTCAGCTGGATCGAGGGACTTGCATTGAAGGCAGGAGCAGACATTTCCGGCTGACCTTCCTGCACACCGCTGATCATCTCATGCTGGTTTTGATCCTGAACGGGAAGTTCGCCCAGTGGCAACACCTGTCGGTTTTTACTGGTGTCTCGACCCTGAACCCCGGGCACCGAGGTTTTGATGGTCTGCGGATCTTCCAGATAAACGCTCACAGGTCGAGCGGGAGTGACGAGCGGCAACTGGGCGGACTGATTGGCCGTGACGGTGGACTGTGCAAATTGCGTAATCGAATCGTGTGGCTGGAGCGAATCCGTCGAGCCATTAATCCATTCCCGGCTCAGGTCAATGACTACCGCTGGCGGCAGGTCTGCATGCGGATCGTCGAGATCGAGGCTGGCATCTGCCACGGACTGTGATGGTTTCTGCTGTCCCAGGCGGGCTTCCCGACGGGCTTCCATTTCCTGCAGGATCTGCTCGGCTGATTTCTGTTCTGGAGTCAGGACCGACTGAGTTGTTGCGATCAGACTCCGTGTTGTTTCGGTAATCTTCTGGGTACCGATTCGACCGGTTTCCTGGGTTGCCACAGTGGCCCGGTTCAGCATCCCTTTGACTTTCTCCACAACGGGTCCGGTGGGAGAGCGTTTAGCCCAGGGGAATTCCTCCTGTGAGTTTTCTTCTACGGGAGCCACTTCTTCCTGGATCTCAGGCTCGACAGAGATTTGTGGCAGGTAAGCTCTTCCGGCAGGTTCGATACTCTGTTCCGGCAGGGACTCGGCAAACGGCTCATCGGAAGTCGTCGCGTTGAGTTCGTTGAGACTGTCCCGCAAGGCATCCAAGTTGGAGGTTCCAGCATCAACGGATTGCACCAGTCCCTGGTATCCAGCGCTGGACCCGTTGCCAACGGAAAGATTCTGTTGTTCAAAGGCGTCATCAATCTGCTGTGAATTCATCAGAGCGGCAAAGTCTGGAGAAACTCCCTGGCTGTGCGTTGGAAGACTCTGATTCTTTTCATAGGAGACGGGGGACATATCCTGAGAACTTTCCCCGAGCCGGATTTCTGCTTCGGCAATATGTCCCAGTTCGTTTTGGGCAATCGGGTTTGGATTTTCCAGGGGAGGTTTGGATTCGACCTCCTGGACCTGATCCTTGTTCTGTTTACTGCTGAAACCCGGGATGCTGTACCCTTTTCCGGAACATCCCACGGCAGCGGTGGTCAGGGTGAGTCCCAGCAGCAGGCCCGTGGCTGGTGAGGAGTAAGGTTTTCGGATTCGCTGGGACATGATTATTCCTCGAGTTCGGGCAGATCTTTCCTTGCAGTGCGAATGCACCGGCTCTCTTCTCTGGCCGACCAGCTGAATGTCTGGAGCACAAGACACGAAACCACACGCCGCCCGATCTGGGCAAAACACTGGGGAAAACGTTCCCACATTCCACGAGGTCCCGATGGATCGGTATCAGATCTATCAGCAGTATCGACCGTGACGATTCCTCCTGCTGAACCTTTTGAATGCCCTTCGCGTTCTCCACTCATTTTGTCTATTTTAACAGAAGCGAAAAGCCTGTCCTTCGTCTGATGAAGCACAGAAAACCGTGATTTCCTGCTGATTTTCAGTACTTTTCGAGAACTTGAGGCCCGGAATCCCGTTTTCAGCTGAGGGACTGCCTGGAAATTTCTCGACTTGTCCCTGTACAAGATCCTGGCTTGATCATTCCACACTCAGAGAGATTGTTGAGAGAAACACCTGATGACGGACTCTTCCCGAGACTTTTCCAGGCTGACACAATCCCGCAACTGGCTGGTTTTGGCCGCCATTCCTGTGGCAGGCGATCTGATTCTGAAGTCACTGAATCTGGTGTCGATCGGTCTGTTTAATGCCTGGTTCACCAGTCTGTTGTTGCTGTTTCTGCTGGGGTTCGCCGCTTCGATCACCGCAAGGCTGATGACCTTCAAGAGGACTGCAATATCTGCTGGCCCCGAATCCAGCCGCCAGCAGCCGGAACGAGATGAAACAAGTCATCTCTCTGAGCGGCAGAGTCCTGATTTGAAGTGGGCCACACTCCAGAGGGAGTTTGTGGGATATCTCTGGTTCCTGATTGGAATCGGCAGTTTTGTCTGGTTCAAGATCGCTACTGGCTATTACGAGGACCTGGCAATTACGCTCAATCCGGTGACTCGTTTCCTGTTAAATCCCTATGCGACACATCTGTTTGTCGGGATTGGCTTTGTGGTTCTGATTGCAGTCAATCTGATGAGCAATGAGAAGAGTCGACTGAATGTTCAAGTTGCTTCTCTGATTGCGATGACTGCCTGCACGGCAATTGTCTTTATGGGATTTATCCATCCTTTGATCAAGCTACTGGAAACCCTTGGATAAACCGAAGCTGGTCGAACAGAAGGATCTAAAGACCCGCACCAAAATTCCCTCCACTGAGTGGATCATTCCTGGACCTCGACTGTCTGGG
>JAGQQT010000395.1 GCA_020426065.1 Planctomycetaceae bacterium
AGCGGAGCCCGATTTCCATTTGATATTGCAGCCGATGCTGGGTCGCTGCTCTGCGGAAACTGGTTCGCCAGCCAGCACAGCATCTGCCGCCAGGCGCAGGTCAGCACCGGTCACCGGCTGGCCGTTGCCGGGACGGCTGGAATCAAACTGGCCTCGATAAGCAAGCCGGTGGGACTGATCGAATAAAAAGAAGTCCGGAGTGCAGGCCGCATGATAGGCCTTGGCCACACTCTGGGATTCGTCATAAAGGTAAGGAAAATTCCAGCCACTGGCAGCGGCCATGGTTTTCATCTTGTCCGGGCTGTCATCCGGATGGGTGCTGACGTCGTTCGAACTGATCGCAACCACTGCCAGCCCTTTGGCCTGATATTCATCGGCGAACTCAGCCAGGGCGGATTGCAGATGCAGCACGAACGGGCAGTGATTGCAGATAAACATCACCAGCAGGGGTTGACCGGAGTTGACCTGCGAGAGGGAAAACAGTTTGCCATCGGTATTCGGCAGTTCGAAGTTCGGCGCGGCTGTTCCAATCGGCAACATTGTCGAGGCTGTTTTAACCATGTGATCCTCCGGGAATGATTGTCTATGTGTTGGTTAAGTTGTGTGATGGAGAGTTCGCAAGATCTCAGTCATGAAGTCTTGGTCTCATCATTGGGACGAGTCCGTCTTACGGTATTTGGCGATCAGGGGAGCAATAACCGGATGAGGCACAAACTGCTCGAGCTTTCCGGCGGCTGCTTCACGTCCAATTTGCGCGATCTGTTTAATGAGAGAACTCGAAACGTGAGTGTATTTTTCGCTGGCCATCAGGAAGACCGTTTCAATCTCCGGTTCCAGCGTATGATTGGCGAGAGTCATCGTGAATTCCGATTCGATATCGGATAGTGTGCGAACGCCCCGCAGCATCACGCCCCCCTGGCACTGCTTGACAAAGTCCACTGCCAGTCCGGAAAAACATTCCACCTCAACATTGTCGAGATCGGCCACCACTTCGCGAATCAGTTCGAGCCGTTCGGTTGAGGAAAAGAGCGGGCTCTTCTCCGGATTGATTCCGATCCCGACAGTCAACTCGGGAAAGATGCGGGCGCCCCGGCGGATGATATCCAGGTGACCGAGCGTGAGGGGATCGAAGCTTCCAACGTAAACGGCATGTTGTGGGTTGAACATGTAGCAGAATCTCAACGGAGACGGGAATCCGGACCAGTTCCCGTCAACATGACCAACCCGGCTCCAGAACGCAAGTGCGTGAGAAGTCTGCTGCCACTTTGGCAGGGGCGGAGTCACTCAAATGGATCACAACTGGCCTGAAAACAGCCAGATCGCCCCGAAACCAGTGGTTTTTGTCCCGGATTGGCCGAATCTCCCATTCTGGACTCAGTGGCATATGATTTGCGGTATATGCCCAGTTGATTCATTCAGAATCGTGTTGATCGGGTGAGTTTGAACAGAAGGCGGAGCAGATGGCGGTTTTTCGCTGGGGAAATTCGTGGGGTTCGTTGCAGCAGTTCGAACGGGAAATGGACCGTCTGCTGCAGACGATGAATGTCACGATGCGGAGCGGACGATCCGCCCGTTCTTTTCCCGCTGTCAATATTTATGAGCTGGATGACCAGTACCTGATTACGGCGGAGATTCCGGGAGTGCTGCCGGAAGATCTGGAAATCAGTGTTACCAGTGGAGTACTCACCATCAAAGGGGGACGCTCTACTGATGGGGAAATTCCCCAGGATCAGTTTCGCCGACAGGAGCGGATTCAGGGGACTTGGGAACGATCGATCTCATTACCAGATCGGGTGGATGAGGACCGTCTCGCGGCGGAATTGAAGGAAGGCCTGCTGAAGATCATCCTGCCACGCTCACCGAAAACTGCACCCCGTCACATTCCGGTCATCAGTTCGTAATGTTGTGAAAATGTCTTTCGAGGAAATGTGTCGGAATTGAAATCAGGCTGGCAAACTTTGCCGCACTTGGAGATGACATTGAACGATTCACCAGAAAACAGGAATCCTGAATCCGAAGCCTCTCCGACTTCTGGTCAGGAGATTGCCCTGCGGGCTGAAGAAAGTTCGCGAGGGAGCGGAGATGAGTTAACCGCTCGACCCGCTGAAGGTCCGGTGCAGCGGATTCTGTTTAATCCTCCGATTGATATTTTCGGCACCGATGATGGACTGGTCCTGCGGGCTGATTTACCAGGTGTCTCGGTGGAGCGGCTCGAACTTCAGATTGAAGACAACAAGCTGACTCTGTTTGGTCGTGTGCAGGATGTGGTTCCGGAAAATGCCACGTTGCTGCACCAGGAGTATCAGGTCGGCGATTTTTATCGCTCCTTTATCCTCAGTGATGAGGTTGACTACGAGCGGATCTCGGCCAAGATGAATCATGGAGTGCTGGAAATCACACTCCCCCGTGTGCCTCGCACCAAGCCCCGAAAAATTCCCGTGCGGACGGAGTGATGTGTTGAGATCACGTGTCCATGTCATTGCAGGGACACAGAGGGGACCGGTTTTTGATCCTTAACTTGAATGGGAGCAGATCATGTCCACATCTCAGTCTTCGTCGAATCAGAAATTCACACAGACTCTCGAACGCCTCCGCGGAGAGCTGGATCGGCTGGCCGAAGTTGCCTGGAGTCGCGGTGAGGAAGTGTGGGAACAGTTTCGGGGCGGGGAAACCAAAGGAGACTGGTCACCTGCAGTGGACATCGTGGAAACGCACGATTCCGTCATCGTATTCATGAATCTGCCGGGACTGAATGCCTCCGACGTCACCGTCACTCTGATTGGCAATACGCTCGAAGTGAGTGCGGACCTGGTCTCATTGACCCTGCAGACTTCAGACCGGGTTGTGCGTCGCGAACGCCCCTGCGGACACTTTTCACGCACGATCAGCCTTCCCTGCGCTGTGAATCACGAATCCGCTATCGCTCATGCGGAAAAAGGGGTGCTGAAAATCTCCATCACCAAAGCCGCCAACGCCGTCGGCCGCCAGATCCCCGTCGTCTCGATGGATCCCCCCGCTGGGCAGAATAGCTAAATGCCTCACGCGAAGACGCAACATCTCCCTTCTCCCCCCTGGGGGAGCGGCGTGGTGTAATCTCGCTGAGCCAAGAAAAGCTGAAGGCGGATGAGGGGGTCATGATTGTTGTCGTGATTAACACATCCTCAAAAGATCGAACGCACAATCCCCTCACCCTGACCCTCTCCCCGGAGGGGCGAGGGGACTTAAGCAGCAGACCTCAGTACACCCTCATCTTTCTGTTTGATCAAGATCTAAAACTCACTCCGGAAGCCAGATGCCCGCCGCTGGTGTCTTTGATTCCATCTGGGCAACTTTTCTCGCTTTGATTCGCAGATACGGTGCGATGAACTGGCCGCGATGGCGGTAGTCTCCTGGTTTGGCGGTTGGGTTTGCTCGGAGGGGTTCGCTGAAGGCTTCGATCATCAATCCGGCCTTGCAAATTCCTCCCAGGATCTGCTCGTAGCGATGCAGATATTCCACCGCTCCGGCTTCCCGATACGAAGTATCGTTCACGCCGGGGAGCGGGCCTTCCTGGTAATAAGGCAGGCCGATGATGTATTGATCCTTTTCGGTGCGATCGGTCACCTGCAGACTGACGGGGGATTTGTGCTGGCTGAGATAAATTCCCTGCGGCTTGAGCACCCGGCTGACTTCCGCAAAAACCGGGACCAGGTCTGGAACATAGCAGGTGCTGACCGGCTGATGCACAATGTCGAACTGTTCGGCGTAAAGCCCGGACAGGTCATCCATGGAGCATTCCAGCAACTTCAGATTCAGATTCCGGCGTTTCGCTTCCCGCTGATCGAGGGCCAGCATCTCGGGACTCAAATCAACAACGGTAACCATCGCTCCTGCGGAAGCGTAGAGGATTGATTGCCAGCCCCCTCCCGCTGCCAGGCACAACACATTCAACCCCTGCACAGACTTGGGCAGCCAGCCCCGGGAATCGAGCGTGGCCAGTGGTTTCTGGCATTCTTCATCCGTGGCAACTTTGGCAAACACCGCTCCCTGCTGGACGAGACGGTCGTAAGCGGCACGGTTCCGGCTGCGATAATCCACAGATCATCCTCGTGAGATTGAGGGAAACAAAACGCATCACTCTCGGGAAAGGAATCAGCCTGCTGAAAGCTGGTTGAGAAAATTGAGCGTATATTCGAGTTCACGTGTCAGGCCATCACAGACATCCGGCAAATCCTTTCCGGGCATCACAGACCACGTATAAGTTTCCACTTCCAGATGAGGAGCGTAGTCCAGTTTGGCCACCTCTCGCAGTGCCTTTTCCAGGTCCGGCCGGGTTGTGCTGAGCGGGCCGAGGTTTTCTGCCTGAACCGGCACGTGAAAATGGATCCGCCAGCTTTCTGCCTGCTCCCATTCCGCAGGAGGAGACTGCACAAACTCAGCCGTCAGATCGGTGAAGGTGCGGGTTCCCT
>JAGQQT010000396.1 GCA_020426065.1 Planctomycetaceae bacterium
AGCGTATGAGTTCCGCGAATTTGTAGCGGGATTTGATGCCCAGACCGGGAAAGAACTCTGGACCAACGAAAGTGAATCCACCTATTCCCGTTTCCCTCAGTCGGGCAGCCCAACGGTTATCGGAAACCGATTATTCATTCTGGGAGCTGGTCGACAGGCTCGCTGTCTGGATCCCAGGACGGGTCAGGAATTATGGAAAACTCCACTCCCGGGAGAATTCCGCGATGAGTACTACCAGGCCTCCGTGCTGGTTGTCGGCCAGATTGCGATCTTTAACTCCGCTCAACTGTTCGGCCTCGATATCGAAACCGGAAAGATCGTCTGGACAGGAGATCCCCAGAAAACAAAAGGAACACACGCTTCTCCGGTTCTGTGGAGCAAGGATGGCCGCAACTATGTTATCTCCCTCTGCGCCAACGGCCATACAATCTGCCTGGATCCACAATCAGGTGAGGTACTATGGACAATTGAATCAGAGGGGGGACACGCTTCTCCAGTTGTCGTTGGAGATCGACTCCTCGTCTACGGCAACAGCCGGAAAAAAGGGCTGCACTGCTATCAGCTCAGTCCGAGCGGAGCGGAGTCTCTCTGGCTGTATCAGCGGCTCACCGATAAAGGGAGTTCTCCGATCGTGGCCCAGAATCGGGTGTATGTTCAGGGAGAACGGAAACTGGCCTGTCTGGATCTGGAAACGGGAAGTCAGCTGTGGATGGCCAATCTCGATATGGAAAATCCACAATGGGGTTCGCCGATCGCAGCGGGGAATGTCGGCTTTTATGCCTATGATGGCTTACTGGCATTTTCACTGGCCCCAGAGGAATACAGGCAGCTGTTTATCGCCCAGATCAACCAGGAACATCTTCTGGCCTCTGAGCAATACTTTCGGGACAAGTTTCGGCTCGACGATGATTCCCTGGATACGGAAGCCCGCAAAACGGCTTTGAAAAATTATCAGCAGGAAGTAGGAAAATCAGGTCCCCTGAAGTGCTCCTCTCCCGCTTTTGATAATGGCCGAATTTATCTGAGGCTCGCAAACCATTTAATCTGCTACGACCTGCGAGCTCAGCCCTGAGTTGCCAGAAAGTATCAGACAGGAGTAAACCGATGTTCGGACACATGAGCAAAGCCCTTTTCCATTGTGGATGCGTTGCCATCCTGATCGGTTTCACTCACAGTTCGATTCAGGCACAACCTGGTAACCGGGGTGCTCGGCCTGAACCAAGGGATCTGCCGGAAAAAGGCTTGCGGTATGATCCTCTGACAAAACGCTGGGTTTACGATGAGCCTTCCCAGCAGCCGGTCCCGCCCGGCCCTCTGTTGACTCCTCCAACAATTTTGCCCCCCACGCCTTCTGGGCAGCCGAATTACGGCCCCACTCCTCCTCCGGCCTTTGAGTGGTCCTACGAAGGACAGCGTGAGCCGTACTGGTCGCGTCGGGAAACTTATCCTACGCATCCGAACTCGCCGGGAGTGGTGGATGCAAACCGTTACCCGACACTGGCCAGTCAGCTCAGCCATAATCTGCGCTATCTGCAGGCGCTGACGATTCGTGAAAACCTCACTCCCCAGCAACGTCAGCTGGTGTTTGAAGCAGGCACGCATGCCGAACATTTTGCCCAGTTACTGATGGCGGGCGGGGATTTCCGGCAGGTCCAGCAGGAGTTTGAACAGTTTGATACGGCCTGGCATCCCGCCGCTCACCTGTTTACAACCGGTGCCTTTTCAAACCGGACTCTCTCTGTGGTTCAATCGATCAATCAGATTGACAATCTGTTCCATGCGGAAATGAACTTTGGCCAGGCTCATGCCTATGACCACCAGGAAGTGGTTCGTCTGAGCCAGGAACTTGTTCGCTGGAGTGCTGAGATCGCTACTGAGTTCCGGACGGATCGCCGCTACGGAATTCCCCAGGCCGCTCGATTGACCGATGGGGTAGCACGGTCTGCACAGCGGTTTGCTCAAACCGTTCAGCGAGATGGGGATCACGATGATGTGGTGAAAGCATTCCGGAATGTGGAATCAGCCTGGGAAGAAGTGCATGCCGCCATCTTTCAGGGTAATACCTATTTCCTGAGAGACTGGCAGGCAGGTAGAGCGATGTATCAGACCCTGCATGATCTGCGGATGGAATTGCACCTGGTTCCTGCTCAGCAGCAACCCGTTCAACTGCAGCGACTGGTCAGCGAACTGCAGCGGGATTCACAGGTCGTGCTGCAGCTACTCAATGAACAGACACAGGGACGCGGTGGATATCTGGCCTGGGTTTTTGCCCAGGACTGTTACGACCTCTCCGTCGCACTGTCGACCGGCCAGGGAAGTTTTCATCGACAGATCCCGCAAACCCTCGCTTCGTGGCGAGATGTCCGTGCCATTCTGGATGGCCAACAGTTTGTCGGCCCTATCCAGTCCATCGAACGAAATCTGCGGATTCTGGAAACAATCGCCGACTGATACTGACAGCCCGGTTATCGAGAGTGAATGTATTCCAGAGAGCGATCAGGGAAGTCGGTAAACATTCCGTCTACCTTGGCATCCTGCACGAAGATTTGCATCAGCTGATCGAACGAATCGACTCCCGCAGGCAGGGCATCCACACGCATGGTGTAGGGGTGCACCTGCAATCTGGCGGCATGAGCCTGAGCGACAAAGGAAGTCAGTTCAGGCTTCCCGTCTGCCGCAACACCCTTGAGAATCAGGGAGAGCGAAGGACCGACGCCATCCGCATACGTTGCGATGTGCTGGAATTCCTGTTCAGCAGAATTCCCGGCTCGATTAACAGCACTGTCCCACTGTTTGTCACTGACCAGGTAAATCAACTTCAGTTGACAATGAAACTCGTTGCGTAGCCGCTGCAGTTCCTCGGACTCAAAACATTGCACGTAAATCAGGGATTCCCGCTTCTTGTAACCATATGCTGACAGGACTTCGAGTACTCGAGCGGTCAGATCTGCTCCCTGGGCACGATGCCAGGCCGGTTTTTTCAGTTCCGGATAGATCAGCACATTGCGTCCCGTGCTGTGGTTCAAACCCTGGATCAGTTCAATTTCTTCCGCCAGAGTGGGCACTGCAAAGCGACTTTTCCCGATTGGGAAACGCTTCGGATAAGCTGCCTGGCCGGTTTTGTGATCCCTCCGCTCGTTAACATTCAACTGGCGGATTTCTTTAAGCGTGAAATCGAATGCATAGTAGTGACCATCATCCCGCTTGCGGTTGGCAAACTTCTCCTCGACATCGGTCACAGACTCCAACGTGACATCATGCAGGATGATGGGCACCTGATCTTTCGTGAGCACAACATCCTGTTCAATGGCACCTGCTCCCTGGGCATAGGCAAAAGCCTTTGCCGCCAGGGTATGTTCTGGCAAATAGCCACTAGCTCCCCGATGAGCAATCACGAGTGGACCATCTGCTGCGTACGACGGATTCATGCCTGACCAGACACAAAACAGAAACACCAGAACGCGAAAACTGTTCACAGGATACCATTTCCATTCAACCAAGAGGATACGGATAACGTGCACAAATCTCATCCATTCGCTCCAGGGTTGACTGATCCAGTGTCAGCTCTGCAGCGGGTAAAATCTCCTCCAGCTGGGCGAGCGTATTGGCTCCGATAATTGTTGAGGCCACAAAATCGTGCTGCTTACTCCAACTGGTGGCGAGCGTGGCAGGTGTGCAGCCCAACTCCCTGGCCAATTCGCACAATTCCCGCGTTGTCGCCAGCGATTTTTCGTTTACAAAACGCTGTACCATCGCCTGTTGACGTGGACCTTTTGCCCGATACTGGGAGAATCTTGCTCCAGCAGGAAACTGTCCATCCAGATATTTTCCCGTCAGAACGCCGCCACCTATCGGAGAATAGGGCAGACAACTGACTTGTTCCCGACGACAGATTTCTGCCAGGGAATCCTCAAAGCGACGATTGATCAGACTGAAGTTATTCTGAATCGATTCGTAGCGTTGGAAGCCATACTGCTCGGCAACCGCCAGTGATTTCATCAGTCCCCAGGGATTTTCATTGCTGCAACCCAGGTAGCGAACTTTGCCTTCCTGAACCAGCTCATCGAGTACGGCCAGAGTGTGCTCATAGGGAAAATCATGATCCGGCCAGTGTGTCTGGTACAAATCGATGTAGTCGGTCTGCAGCCTTCGCAGCGATCCCTCAATCGCTCGACGGATATGATGCCGGTCAATTCCGGTTTTTCCCTTCCGCACCGGAGGCACAAACCAGCCATGCCCCGGACCACAGAACTTGGTCGCGATAATCAGTTCATCCCGGGAACGTGTTTTCATCCATTTCCCGACAATCTCCTCAGTGCGATGGACCCATTCCTCTTCTGGAGGAACTGGATAGATTTCCGCTGCATCGAGAAAATCAATGCCCGCTTCATACGCCCGGTCCATAATCCGAAACGCTTCGGCTTCATCGCAGGTCGAGCCAAAAGTC
>JAGQQT010000397.1 GCA_020426065.1 Planctomycetaceae bacterium
GAGTTGATTCATTCCGCTGCTGCCCAGGAGGCGTTTGATCTGCGGTCGGAACCGGAATCGATTCGTCAGGCCTACGGCCCCGGCACATTTGCTCAAGGATTGCTGCTCGGGCGTCGTCTGCTCGAAGCGGGAGTCAAACTCGTGACTGTTTACTGGCATCGGGATGATCCGGCAGTGGACACAACCTGGGACACCCACGCGGATAACTTCGGTGGTTTGAAGAAGCGACTGATTCCCCGGGTGGATCAGTCCCTGGCTGCTCTTCTGGCGGACCTGCATGACCGGGGCATGCTGGACGATACGCTCGTTTTCTGGAACAGCGAGTTCGGTCGAACGCCGAAAATCAATCCCCGTGCGGGGCGTGATCATTGGGGGAAGTGCAATACGGTCTGGTTTGCGGGCGGCGGAATTCGGGGCGGAAACATTTATGGACGCTCCGATGCGATCGCGTCTGCTCCAGAAGAAAACGCGGTCTCTCCTGCGGATCTTTCCGCAACGATTTACCATCTGCTGGGGATTCCACAGTCGACCACCATCTACGATTCTCTGGATCGTCCGTTTCCCATTTCGACGGGAAACATACTGCAAGATCTACTGACGTGACGGAAACCTGATCGGTTAATCGAGGAAGCCTTTTTCCCGCAGTTCCTGAATATTTCCCGGGGCACTGGCCAGAATCCGTTCTGCTGCGTAGCGGATGAGTGCGACTCCAGCCAGCCGCTCGGGAGCGACCAGGATCGCGATGCGGTCCTCTCCTTCCCGATCCAGTTGCTGCTCCAGTCGATCAACAACTTCCTCAACGCTGTCACTGACAATCTGTTCCCGTCCCTTGAGGTTGGTCAGCTTCAGATTGGAAAACGCGGCCGTCCGCGACATCAGATAATGGATGAGCGAATCGTTCTCCTCGGAGTCAAAGAAGTCCTGAAATTCCGCCGCATCATTGCCGGGGCGGATTATGAGCGGGCGATCAATCCGGATTTCTCCCTGGCGGATTTTGACCTGCTCTCCTCCCTGGTCGGGCTCCAGGACGAGGTAATACTCCAGTTCAGACGCTCCAAAGGTGAACAGGGTGTATGGAATGGAGCGGGCAATCGAAACAGAGTTCCAGAGTCGATGAATTGCACGTTCGTAATCGAAATTGTGAAAGTCCATACACGAAGTTGCCGATGGTGAGGGGAGTTTCCGGGTTGTGTCTTCTCAGCATAAATAGTGAGCGGGACAATACCAGTGTGCCATCCGGAAGAGGGAATGTCGAATCCGGATTCCGAATTCAGCATTCTCGCATACGAAATGAATCATCCAGATCTAGTGGCAGACAATCATGAGTTGACAAAACCAGACCACCATGGAATAGTTCGTTTCATAAGTTAAACAGAACAAAAATGGATCAGAGACTGAACAGGATTTGAGTTATGAGTGGCCCCATCGTACGGACAGGTGCGTCTCCCGAATTCTCCAAAGGTTGGGACCGCATTTTCGGCGATCAACCCAAGGCTGGTAAAAAGACCGATAAGAAGGCTGACAAAAAGAAAGCCGACAGCAAGCCCAAAGCCGAAAAAGCAAAAGCCGCCGCTGCCAAAAAGCCCAAGAAAAAAGCGGGCAAGAAAAAGTAATGCGGCAGTCCTGACAGGATGGTTGCGAGGGGTTCCCGCTGCAGGGTGCAGACGACTGTGAATGAACTGGAACGGACTGGTCAGCAAGGGGATGCCCCGGTGGTTGCCATCCTGAACCCTGCTCGCCTGATTGCTGGATTGTGGCTGATCCTGCTGGTCTGGTCTTTTGTCCGTTGCCCGGTCCCGGCTGTCAACGAGCCTCACTACTTATGCAAGGCTCGGAATTTTATCGATCCGGCGTGGTGTGAACGCGATTTTTTCCTCGCCTCTTCCAATCCCCATGCGTTTTATTACGCCGTGACGGGACCGTTCACCCAGATCCTGGAATTCGAACAGGTTGCAGTCCTGGGACGAGCGGCTGGCCTGCTGCTGGTTGCCTGCGGCTGGTACTGGCTGGCCACACCCATTTTAACCACCACATGGCAGGTAACAGGTTCGCTTTGTCTGTTCCTGCTGCTTCAGGCCGTAGGGAATTTTTCCGGTGAGTGGCTCGTGGGAGGGGGAGAATCCAAAGTCTTCTCCTATGGGCTGGCATTTCTGGGTTGCGGTCTGGCAGTGCGTAATCGCTGGAAGCTGGCAGCCGTCTGCCTTGGTCTGGCAATTGCCTTTCACCCGCTGGTGGGACTCTGGTTTGCGCTGGCCTGGGGAGCAACGGTGTTCTGTCTTGCGGCCAGGGAGCGAAAGCTGCTGGCCACCCTCCGTTCTCTTGTTCTGCCGCTGGTCATCCTGATCCTGCTGGCATTGCCGGGGTTGCTCCCCGCTCTGAGAGTACTGCAGGAACCGGTCAGTGCGGCCGATCAGTTTGCCGGGAATTATCTACAAGTGTTTTTCCGCCTGGGACATCATCTCGATCCGATGCGGTTTTCACCACGGGCCATCACAGGGTATCTGGTGTTGACCGCTCTTGTTCTGCTGATGGGGTTCAAACTGCATAAGAGCTTCGGGAGTGAATCTTCGGCGATCAGGCGGCAATTCCACTGGCTGGTCGGGATCGTGCTGTTTGCCACGCTGTTTGCTGCCGCCGGATATGCGATTGGCTGGCGAACCATGCCCGCCGATCAGATGCCCGGTGTTGCCTGGCGGGTGAAACTCCTCAAGTTTTATCCGTTTCGGCTTTTCGATCTGATCGTGCCAGTGGCTGCTTCCATCCTGGCTGTTGTCTGGATTAGCAAACAGGAATGGACCGACAATCTGAACGCCCATTCGAAGCGGGCTCTGGCACTTGCTCTCTTGCCACTCCTGGTTGGATTGCTGCTTCCTTATCCGGATGCCCGACCTTCCCGCATGAAGATGGATATCGAGGCGGACTGGCGAGAAATGTGTGCCTGGATTGAGGATCAGACTCCCGCAGAGAGTTTACACGTCACTCCCCGGCGCGGCTGGGCCTTCAAATGGTTTGCCCAGCGGGCCGAATATGTGAACTTCAAGGATTGTCCGCAGGAATCGGCCGGAATCCTCGAGTGGAATGAGCGATTGAGAGTCCAGTCGGACTGGTTCAACGGCAGTCGTGAAGATGAACTGATTGATTCGACTGACCTGCAGCTGCTCAGAAAACTGACAGGTGCGGAATTTCTGCTCACCTGGAACAGTCTCGAAATCTCCAGTGAGCCGGAACATGTCAACGGATCTTTTGCCCTGTATCGTCTGCCTGAGTCAACATCAGCTGACTCCATTGACTGACGCCTGACTCGCTGCCGTTTTCAACCTTCGTACTTCAGGATGATCATCCCGAGCGGCGGAAGGACCACTTCAATACTCTGGTCCCGTCCATGCATCGGGGTATTAACCGACTCCACTTTCCCGGCATTTCCCAGGTTCGTTCCGCCGTAGCGATGGGCATCGCTGTTGAGGACTTCTGAGTAGCTTCCCGCGTATGGGACGCCGATCAGATAACTGTCTCGGGGCACAGGCGTGAAGTTGAAGGCACAAACCAGGGTTTCGGCCTGATTCTTGGAAATCCGGCAGAACGCATAGGTGCTGTTGTCTGCATCGTCCGCATGAATCCAGGAGAATCCGGCATCGGAAAAATCGATCTCATGCAGAGCGGGATGCTCCCGCAGGACTCGATTCAGATCGCCGATAAAATTGCGGATCCCATCATGATGGGTGTGTCCCACCAGGGCCCAGTCCAGCTCGGAATCATGATTCCATTCATGCCACTGTGCCATTTCACAGCCCATGAACAGCAGCTTTTTCCCTGGCATGCAGTACTGATAGCCATACAGCAATCGCAGGTTGGCAAACTGCTGCCAGTAATCTCCCGGCATCTGGGAAAGCAGTGACCGCTTGCCATGCACCACTTCATCGTGGGAGAGCGGCAGGACGAAGTTTTCCGAAAACGCATAGATCATGCGGAAGGAGAGTTCGGACTGATGGTGCTTGCGATGAATCGGATTTCTCTGAACATAGTGCAGGGTGTCATTCATCCAGCCCATGTCCCACTTCATCGTGAAGCCTAGTCCCCCTTCGTAGACGGGACGGGAAACGCCGCCCCAGGCAGTGGATTCTTCAGCGAAGGACAGCACGCCCGGATACTCTCCGTGGAGCATCACATTCAGGTCTTTGAGGAACTGAATCGCTTCCAGATTTTCCCGGCCACCATAGGTATTGGGAATCCACTCTCCCTCTTTGCGGGAATAATCGAGGTACAGCATCGAGGCGACGGCATCGACCCGCAATCCATCAATGTGGTATTCATCAAGCCAGAACCGGGCACTGGACAGGAGGAAATCCCGGACTTCGTTCCGACCATAGTTGAAGATGAACGTGTTCCAGTCCGGATGAAACCCTTTGCGGGGATCGGCATGTTCGTACAGACTGGTTCCATCAAAAT
>JAGQQT010000398.1 GCA_020426065.1 Planctomycetaceae bacterium
GATTGATCCCAGGTTGATGCCGAAGATTCGATCCCACTCCTCATCTGAGATTTCGAGAAAGGGAGTCGCGGCATTGACTCCGGCCCCATTGACCAGAATATCCACGCCCCCTTTTTGTTCGGCATGATCTCGCAGGGCCTGCAGGTCCTGACGGGAGGTGACATCGGCAGCTACAAACTCTGCAGACCCACCCGCTGACTGGATCTCCTTGACGCGACGCTCACCGGCATCCGCAGATCGTCCGACAACAAAGATGTGGGCTCCCGCGGCGGCCAGGCAGTCAGCAATGGCACCACCCAGAACACCGGTTCCTCCAATGACCGCAGCGTTTTTTCCAGTCAATCCAAACAGGGATGTCAGATACTCTGCAGGAGAATTGCTCATTCAGCGCCTTTGTCAATTGATGTGCCCACTCGCGTTTTCCAACAGGAAGTCATACCGAGCGAAAACGGTCTCAGCCAATAAACTCCAGTTCAACCGGCTTGGTGATAATCCCCTGCTCGTACCCTTTTCGTAACAGCAGCGCCACCGCTTCTCGGCCGACATCACCAAAGTCGATCGTCCAGTCATTCACATACATCCCGACAAACTTGTCGGTCAGCTGCGTATCCAGATCCCGTCCATATTTCATCGCATGGGCCAGTGCATCCTTGCGATGAGCCAGGCCATATTCAATGCTCTGCTTGAGATAGGCGGTCACCTCTTCCATCACTTCACGCCCCAGGTCGCGGCGGATGGCGTTTGCTCCCAGTGGAAGTGGATAACCAGTCTGCTCGAACCACCATTCTCCCAGGTCCACAATCAGTTCGAGGCCCTGAGTGCCGTAGGTCAGCTGACCTTCATGAATAATCAGTCCGGCATCAACCTGCCCGTTTTCAACGAGGTTCAGAATCTGATCGAATTCATGTTCGACGTAAGTTGCATCAGAACCAAGCAGGAGTTGCAGCGTGAGAAATTCGGTCGTCAGCTTTCCGGGAATCGCGATCGTTTTGCCGCGTAGATCATCAATCGACATCGGCTCACGAGCCACCACCATCGGCCCGTATTTGTCGCCCATGCTGGCTCCGCAGGCACACAAAGCATACTGATCCGTCAGATAGGCATAACCATGCAGGCTGACAGCTGTCAGTTCCAGTTCCCCCCGGAACGCACGCTGATTCAGCGATTCGATATCCTGCAACTCATGAACAAACTTGTAGCGGCCGGTATCGATTTTATCATTGGCCAGAGCGTGAAACATGAACGCGTCATCAGGGTCTGGACTGTGTCCTACGTGAATGATCATTTTTTCGTCGTTGGTCATATTCGATTCGATTACTAAAGCTGAAACTTGATAACTGATAATCCAGTAAGGACTTGTGGCTGGTTCGATTCATCCCGGCAACCAGAATAAGCAGTCCGTCACTGACCGCCGTCTGCAGAGACGATAAACTCTCAAATCTGCACGATTGGCTGAAATCCGGTTCTTTGAGAGCACAGTAGTTGCTGACCGCAGGGAAAGCAAATGACCGCCTCTGAGCAATCGGTTTCTGCAACAGAGTATTCACTCATTCAGGCAAACCAGTCCTGCCAGGGACCTCGGATGGCAATCGTCAGGCCGGGAGTCTGGATGTTGACAAACAGAATCTGCCCATCCCGACTGAAAGTGGCTCCAGCCCATTCCTGCTTGCAGTAATTGCCGCGAAAACCGTGCGTTTTCTCGTTCAGAATGACATGATTTTCTGCAAACAGCCTGAGTTGACCATTGGGCATCAGGAAGAACATCCGCTGGACAGGAGCATTGCTGTCCTCACAGATGGCCAGTGCTCCGCCCGGGTGCACTGCAATATTGTCCGGCATGTTGAGAATCTGGGGATCCGTGGATTCATAAACGAGTTCCATGGTTTCCGCATCTGGCTGATAGGACCAGATCTGCCCCAGCTTTTTCGCTCCCCCGGTCGTGCAGGAAAAGTAGACCGTGCGATCATGAAAAAAGCAGCCTTCCACACGGGCAAACATGGCTCCGCCCAGCTTCCGTCCCTGCTGATAGACTCCCAGCGTATCCCGCGTGCCAGGTGAGTGAGGCCGCACTGGATCATCAATCGGAACCCACTCCACATCGAATTTCGTTCCGCCCGGCTGATTTCCATCAAATTCTTTCTGCCCCCGGACTTTCAGCATTTCGAGCGGCCCACCGGAGGACAGTCTTCGCTGAGTCTGGGGCCGATAGCGATAAAGACCGGAGGTTTTTCGATCTTCCGTCAGGTAAACAATGCCGGTGTGATCATCGATTGCAACCGCTTCGTGCCAGAAACATCCCATGTCCCGAATCGGTTCGGCTGGTCGATTCTGTTCCGGCGAGACTTCAAACACCCAGCCATGCTGCCGCTGCAGCGTATTGCGAAGAGGAAGCACAAACAGATCATCCGGACTGACAACCGTTTCTTCGCATGTCAGCCAGGTGCCCCACGGAGTTGGTCCGCCCGCACAGTTCCGCGAAGTTCCGGAAATGGCCACGTTGCTTTGCCGCAGCTCCAGTGTTTTACGATCTACAACCAGTGACGTGCAGCCCGCCGGTCCTTGCGGATCGTAGGCCAGCTCCAGTTTTCCAAATGCTTTGCCGCTGTTATTGATTTCATGGTTACGGATCAGCGTAATGGTGGAGTCATCTTCCGCGACAACTGCCATCCCATCATGCAAAGCTGGCGTCTGCACCTTGTCGGTCATCACTTCGCCGGTCCAGCCGAAAGTCCGATACTGAAACCCTTCCGGAAGCTTGAGCAACGGAAGTCCGGTCGCCGCATCATTCACTTCCACCAGCTCATTGGCTGGACGGGCTTCTTTCCGCTCCGCGGCCAGATGAAATTGTGAAAAGGTCGAAAGCAGGGAAAAGCTCCCGACATGAGTCAAAGACTGTTTGAGGAATTCCCGGCGAGGCGCTGTCATATCATTGATTCCAATCAGATTGCAGATGGGTCAGCAGAGTGTGAACCCCTTTGACTTTGAGCGGGTTTCCGATATTTTCGCATGATTCCTGCTGCACGTCACGCAACAGGATCAAAATATCCCTGCTTTTCTGTGGATCCTCAGCATGTCTTCGATCACGAACGAAGCAGTCCGGCACGCTGCTGAACAGATCGGATTCCAACTGGTGGGGATCACTGCCAGCCTGACCCCTTTCACGTTTCCCCATCTGGAGGAGTGGATTGAGGCGGGATCAGCCGGGGCAATGAACTATATCCCCAGACGCAAAGAAGCGTATCGTTCTGCCGAGCATGTGCTCCCGAGCGTAAAAAGCGTGATTATGGTTGGCATGGATTATCACAATCCGGAACCAGATGCTGCTGAGACTTCAGGGCGGATCGCTCAATATGCCCGACTCACCCGGGACTATCATGATGTGCTGCGGGAGAAATTGCAGGAACTGGCTGACTGGTTGCACAGGCAGGCACCCGGATGCAAAACACGGGCAGTTGTCGACACCGCTCCCCTCCTCGAACGGGATTTTGCCAATCAGGCCGGACTGGGCTGGTTCGGCAAAAACACGATGCTGATCAACAAACAGCGGGGCAGTTTCTTTTTCCTCGG
This sequence comes from Planctomycetaceae bacterium, assembly GCA_020426065.1. Taxonomy (GTDB): domain Bacteria; phylum Planctomycetota; class Planctomycetia; order Planctomycetales; family Planctomycetaceae; genus Rubinisphaera. The sequence goes on from JAGQQT010000398.1 coordinate 3,568, forward strand.
TGCCCTCCTGACCTCGCTGGATCTGGAAAGCGATTTTCCTCACACAGCCCAACATTGCGGCACCTGCACTCGCTGCCTGGAAGCATGCCCCACAGATGCTTTTGTGAAGCCCAATGTCCTAGATGCAAGACGATGCATCTCCTATCTGACAATCGAATTGCGCGATCAGCCGGTCCCGGAAGAATTACGACAACCGATGCAGGACTGGCTGTTCGGCTGTGATGTCTGCCAGGATGTCTGTCCCTGGAACCGGCACGCGAAATCCACGGAACGGTTTGATATCAGTTCCAATCTGCCCGAGGCCATCGAGTTTCTGTTGATGACCGAAACGGAATTTGAACACCGATTCAGAAATACACCGCTGGAAAGAACGGGCCGGGCGACTCTGGCCAGATCCGCAGCGATTGTGCTGGCCAATCTGCGTGAGGGCACCGCTCTGGAAGCACTCAGCAAAGCGCTGGAGGATTCCACGCCGATTGTCCGAGAGGCAGCAGCCTGGGCTCTGGGAGAATTTGCCGATCCTTCCAGTCGTGCCGCTCTTGAGGATCAGCTGGTCCGGGAAAAGCTGGACTGGGTTCGAGTCCGTCTGGAACAGTCCCTGTCCAAAATCTCACCTGAAGATCACTAAGTCTTCCCGACTCTGTTTGACTCAGGTCCCGGAGCGTCTAAGATGTGGCGTACGGTTCTGGCATGCGGATTGACCCTTCGTTGTGACATTTGCCTGCCGATCAAACCTCTCACGAGGGGATTCCGAGATGCCAAACTGGTTTGTGACGCTGCCCGTCTACAATGAAAAAACGCACATTAATCAGGTGCTGGACGAGGTTCGCCACTTCGCCCAGACAATTGTCGTTGTTGATGATGGCTCCACAGAC
>JAGQQT010000399.1 GCA_020426065.1 Planctomycetaceae bacterium
GTGTGCCCATGTTCTCGAACAAATCAGCGACAACAAAATCATCCGCCCGAAAGCCAACTACGTCGGCTACGAAGAGCGGCCATACGTTCCGGTCGAAAAACGCAACGGCTAATCCTTTCAGGATCACAGCCCACCAGCACCCAGGTCACCAAACGGACTGACCGGGTGCTTTTTTTGTGGAATGAAGGTAAAGCCTTTTTGCCTTGGAGCTCCATTTGATGCATTGCCCCAATCACCTTCAGGAGTATGTGGAAGATGCCTCGAGTGTGTTTCCATCTGAATCATCGAGCAACCACAGGTACTACAGACTCAGATGCGAGTGCGGTAACACACACTTTCAACTGGATCAGAGTCAACTGAAAACTGTGAAGGCGACATGTACGATTTGTGGAGTCGCGATCACCGTTTACGATTTGGTTTATTACCCAGCGGCGGTCAAGCTGTCTGGTGTTGAAGTGTTTGAAGTACTCGACAGTGGGGAAAATCAGGCAGCCGTGTTTGTGATGCTCGAGTATGGAGCCCCCGAGCCAGATGTCGAATTTGATGCCAACGATATCACCTGGTGCCAGATCTTCATCGAACGGAGCAACGGAGACATTGACAGGATATTTAATGACGAAACATGCTGAAAATCACTGTTCACGGCGGGTTTCACTTCGTTTCACTCTACGGACTGCAGCCCAAGCAGCAGTACGCGTACACAAAACAACATTCAACTCTCGATCGCAAGATACTTTGCTGAATTGCAACTTCGCACTTCCACCATCTGCAACTCCGGATCGAGATGTGTATTAAACGAAGCCTATGCCCAGAAACATGTCCAGCATCGCAGAAAACCACAATGGCATGGCAGCAAAAAGAGTCCACATAACACACACTTGCCATACAACAGATTTATTTTCGTAGAACAACAGCAAAAGTGCGGGAACTACACCTACACACAGGAAAGATAAAAATAAGACAGATAAAATAATTATTAACGGCACAAATTCTAAATTGATTTGCCAATATCTGTTTGTAAGCAGTATGAGAAAAAATACCCCAAAGAGCTTAATAAAAAAGCATGTTCGCAGTATGCCTTTCCGAGGCTTTCCCATCACACACAGAACAAGACAAATCAGATTAAATGCTGAAACTGAGTATGACTCGAGTGTAATCAGAAGGACCGTTTGGTATTTCCACCAGGCGGGTGAAAATAACATGACGGCAGAAATGTAAATATACGCATACCTGTAAAATGATGACACGCTTTTTGGATCGTCTTCACCAATTTGTGGCATTACTGAACTCAACCAAACCTCACGAGGCGGCGACCAGGAGGGGGGCGATGACCAGTGAGACGATGCTCATCAGTTTGATGAGAATGTTCAGGCTGGGGCCGGCGGTGTCTTTGAACGGGTCGCCGACGGTATCCCCAATGACGGCGGCCTTGTGTGCATCGGAGCCTTTGCCTCCGAAGTTTCCCTGCTCGATATGCTTTTTGGCGTTGTCCCAGGCTCCACCGGAGTTGGCCATGAAAAGGGCCAGCATCACTCCGGAAACCGTGACCCCCACCAGCAGACCACCCAGCATTTGCGGTCCCCCCACAAATCCGACAACCAGGGGAGCAAGGATTCCGATGTGAGCGGGGACTGCCATTTCACGAATGGCTGACTGTGTGGCAATGTCCACGCAGCGGGCGTATTCGGCTCGGGCCTTCCCTTCCAGCAGACCCGGGATTTCCCGGAACTGTCTGCGGACTTCGGCAATCATTGCATAAGCGGCTCTACCGACTGATCCCATGGCAAATGCAGAGAACAGATAGGGAAGCATCGCTCCCAGGAACACACCTGCGGTGACTTTGGGTTCGGTCACATCAATTGTTTCAATCCCGGCCTGAGAACGAAAAGCGGCAAACAGGGCCAGTGCGGTCAGAGCGGCGGAACCAATCGCAAATCCTTTTCCGATGGCAGCGGTCGTGTTGCCGACGGTATCGAGTTTGTCAGTTCTGGAGCGAACTTCGGGCGGCAGCTCGGCCATTTCCGCCAGTCCACCCGCGTTGTCGGCAATTGGACCGTAGGCATCGACCGCCAGTTGAATTCCGGTTGTCACCAGCATGCCGAGAGCAGCAATCGCGATGCCGTACAAACCGGCAAAGGAATGGGCAACCAGCACAGCGGCAATCAGGCAGGCAACCGGACCGGCGGTCGACATCATCCCCACATCCAGCCCGCTGATGATATTCGTGGCGGCTCCAGTCTGACTCTGTTCGGCAATGCGGCGGGCAGAACCACGGCTTTCTGCCGTATAGAATTCGGTCAGCATGCCAATGGCAATCCCGGCAATCAGGCCGATGACGATTGAAAAGAAGACCCCACTTCCTTCATAAGTTACGCCTCCCAGTTCAAAGGTCGCCGGAGCAAAAGCGTGAACCAGAGGGTAGGCACAAAACACCATCAGGGCGGCCGCTCCAAATGTCCCGGCATTGAGGGCGGCTTGGGGATTGCCCCCTTCTTTGGTCCGAACCAGGAACGTTCCCATGATTGAGAAGATGATACCGGTGCCAGAGAGGAGGAGCGGAAGAATGGCCAGTTCAACGGAACCTGCCGCCGCTCCCAACACCATCGCTCCCACAATCGATCCGACATAGGACTCGAACAGATCGGCACCCATGCCTGCTACATCTCCGACGTTATCGCCGACGTTATCAGCAATGGTGGCCGGATTCCGCGGGTCATCTTCAGGAATTCCTGCTTCCACTTTCCCAACGAGATCCGCCCCGACATCGGCAGCCTTGGTAAAGATGCCTCCCCCGATGCGGGCAAACAGAGCAATCGAACTGGCCCCCATGGCAAAGCCACTCAGAATGGGGAAGACGGTTTCATTGAGTACGGAGACTTCGTAGCCAAACTTAGACGTGTAGAACAGAAATAATCCGGCCAGCCCGAGAAGTCCCAGGCCCACCACGGACATCCCCATCACAGTTCCCCCAGAAAAGGCCACCATGAGTGCCTGATTGAGACTTGTCCGGGCAGCCTGTGTGGTTCGCATATTTGAAGCGGTGGCGATCCGCATTCCGATGTAGCCAGCCAGTCCCGAGCAGACCGCTCCGACAACAAAGGAGAGTGCAACCAGCCGCTGGTCCCCTTGATAGGCCATCAATAAAACAACGGCAACCACCACAACGAAAACAGTCAGGACCGAGTATTCCCGCCGGAGGAAAGCCATGGAGCCTTCCCGCACCGCCGCCCCGATTTCCTGCATCCGCTCGTTGCCCGGGTCATGGCTGAGTATCTGGCGGGATTTCCACCAGGCAAACGCCAGTGCAACCAAACCTGCTCCACAACTTATGAGTCCGGCCTGTTGTCCATCCATGTTCGTTCGTCCTTTTTGCCGTTCAGTCAGTGTGTTTTCTGCTGACCAGGCATCACCCAGCAATCAGCAGATGTTGATGTGAACATGGAGTGTAGCGTCTCGAATGAATGTGCAAAGATTTTCCGATGTGAAAAGTAGACGCAATTTGCCTAATTCTTAAACAACAGGTGCGACCAGTTGAGCATTGGCAAGCCAAAGAGATTGATTTGTGGCTTGCAGAAAGTGCCCTGAATTCAGGCAACTTGAACGCTTACAATCAAGGCAGTATGATTCCGTCATTACGGCACAGGACGTGCTACCTGATTGCGGCAGATTCCCGCCCGCCGCAGAGAGAAGTGATTCCATCACCCTCTGAACTCTCCTACCTGATTTCCGTGCCCCCCAGACCGGGCATCCCGATCGGGGAACGTGGCAACCGGGATGGATTCAGACTACCATGCTCACAAAGACACCAGATCCCGCACACGCTCCGCACAAACGTGCCGAGGCACCCGTACAACTTCAGTTCACACAATCTGATCTGGTGGCACTGACTCGAGGAATGCATTGCGTTATGTATGATCATCTGGGCGCTCATCTCTGCGAACATAACGGGACAGCGGGAACACGCTTTGCCGTCTGGGCTCCAAACGCCAAACGGGTCACCGTCTTATGCGACCAGAATGGCTGGAGACATGGCATCGATGACCTGTGGGGCAGCGACCACGGAATCTGGTCGGGATTCATCCCCGGAATTGGCCACGGAAGTGCTTACAAATACGGCATCGAAACCCAGACTGGTCATCTGCTGGAAAAGGCCGATCCCTACGCCTTCTTTTCGGAATTGCCACCCAAAACGGCTTCGATTGTTTACGACCTGTCCCGGTATCAGTGGCAGGATGAAAGCTGGTTGAATTATCGTCGGAATACCGACTGGATGTCTCAGCCGATTTCCATTTATGAAGTCCATCTCGGTTCCTGGAAACGTCCCCGCGATGGCCGTCGTTACTTCAACTACAAGGAACTGGCTCAAGACCTGCTCAGCTATGTGCGGGAAATGGGATACACCCATATTGAGTTGATGCCGATCACCGAGCATCCCTTCGAT
>JAGQQT010000039.1 GCA_020426065.1 Planctomycetaceae bacterium
ACCATCCGGGATGCCAACAAGGATACGCCACTCAGTTGGGCGAGCTGGTATCTCCGGGACAAATCCATCATCGATCAACTCTGGTACGAAGGCTCGGGCGTTGGCCCGGACTTTCCGCCCGAGTGAACGGAGCGGGTTTATTTCAACAAACCTTTGAGCAGGTCAAGTGCCCGGCTGGGAGTGACCGTTCCTGCAGGAGTTTCGCTCGGGTCTGCAGGATCGCTGGCCATGGCAGGTTCGGAGCGGGGAAGGCGAAGGACGCGGGTCTGCAGCTGATCGATGGCCACATCTCCCAGTCCGTGGAGTTCGAGCACAATCTGCAGATCATCTTCCCGAGTGATGGGACGCAGCATTTCGAAGGGAATCCAGTCTGTCTCCCGGGTCCACTTCAGTGCACACTGGGTTCCGTACTGGGTGTCATAAATACGAAAGCCTTCCACATTTCCTGTGATCGGACGGGCGAGGCGAATCCAGCCATTGACGTGAACAAGGTCTCCATCATGCACTCGGAGCGGGGGAGAAACATAACGCACCGAAGGTCCAGAAGTGATCACAACCGGAGTTTCTCCGGCAGGAACGGCAACCATCCGCAACGCATAATCTCCTTCGTGATGCTCGGCCGGGTCGAGTGCATCGTACACGGCAATCTCTCTGGCTGTGGTCACATCTCTGGTCCAGCCTTCCACCTGCATGGCGGAAGCATCTTCAAAGTTGGCCGACTGGATAATCTCGGGAGCAGCATTCACATCCTCACGCCCCAGTCTCTGAATGAGCCTCCAGTGATCAGGTAAAGTCTGAAACGCAACCGCGTGTGGAGACGACGTGGGAGATGCGATTCGCTTGACCGCGTTCCGCCAGTGCAATCGCTGCAGGATTCGTAACAACTGTCCTGCAACTTCCGCATTCTCGCGGGCCTGATGATGATGCTGGTTTTGTAACGAGACCTGGGATTCATCCAGCAGGCGACGGCTTTGCTGAAGCAGTTCCGAACTCGAAGGGAGTCCGACTCCCAGTTGAATCAGCTCGGTATCGATCTGGCTGACCCGTTGAAATTTTTCTTCCGCCAGCCTGAGGGCAATCTCGGCCTGTCGCTGCCGTGTCCGCTGAATCTGCTGTTCCATGTTCTGGGCAACAATCTGATCGGTCGCTACCATCAGAGCAGCCGTCATGTTGAAGCGGGGGATGCGGATTTCCGTGCCGCCCGCTTTGCGAACCGTTTCCAGTGGCCATAAGCCGGTAGGAGTAATCTGCCACAGGAAGGCGGATTCCGGCAGACTGCGCACGCGGATCTTCAAATCGTTTGCGGCGAGCGGACCTGGGACATACTGCGTATCCGGCTCGCTGGCTGCCAGCAGAATAATCAGGCCGTGTCCACTCCGGACGAGTGAGCAGGAGAGCTGTTCATCAGAAACGGGGTTGTGTGATCTGCCAGCATAGGCTCCTCGACTGGTGGAGTGCTGCATGGGAATCTCGTACTGATCGATCACTTCTCCCGAGGCCAGAAATGGTTCGAGCAGATGCAGCTCAGAGCTGAGCTGTTCCAGCACAAGCCTGCGCTCCTCCTGACCAGGTCCCGTGACATCCAGGGGAGTCCAGTTCCAGTAACCAACTCCCCGGCAGCCCGCACAGAGTGCCATGTAGGTCTGCAAACGAATCTGTTCCGGTTCAACAACCGGAGGTGAAAGCCCTGCCTGCTTGCAGGTCTCGGCAATTTCACGAGATGGTTCTGTCTGCAGCCAGGACATCAGAAAGGTGCCTGGCTGAGCTTCGCGTTTCCGCTGGGTCCAGTGTTCATTCAGGTCCGTCAGCTGTTCAGGTGAGAACAGCACATGCTTGCTGATCCCCAGCAGATCAACATCCCGTGAATACGCCATTTCCGCTCCGGACACATCGGCAAAGACGGGGCGTTGCATCTGGCGGTCACTGGTTTTGACCTGATGAATCCAGCTTTGAATTTCCTGTTGTCGATGAGCCGGTATGCGAACCCCCAGATTCCAGAACAGGATCCCGGATTTGGAATCATCAATGGGAGTCAGTCCCGCACTCTCCGCTGAAAGCAGATTACCCTGAGTGCTGAACGGTTTGGGAGGGGGAGCGGTGACCCAGTAACGGCGGCGGTTGAGTTCGAGAATCAACTCCTGGTTCTGCAGATCATCAATTGCCAGAACATTGGGCTGGATTTGCTCCCACAGTTCCCAGGGTTCCTTTTGATAGCGAAACAGAATCGGGAAAATGGGCCGCCCTTCGACGGAGAGTCGATCGAGATGAAAATCGATCGAAATCGAATGAGCTTCTTTAGTGGTTGGCGTGATACTCTTGAGCAGGTCGCGATCGGGAGGAACCACAGGGGTGACACGTAACTGATCGACCAGCAGTTCCGTCATACCGCGATTGATCATCTGACGCAGATAAATCCGGTCGATGTACATCTCACGCGGATCGAGTTCAACCGGCTTCAGGGATGCCCGCCAGAGGATCAAATGCTTGGCGATGACATCATTCGGAAAGGCACAGTTGAGTTCCTGCCAGCGGGATGTTGCAGAGAGAGTGTCTCCGATGATCAGTCGTGTGACCGGCTCGTTGGTTTCCGGATCAATCTGGTGTGGGAATACCACTCGGGCGGCCAATTGAGTGCCGGGACGGTTTGCCGAGACCGCAATCGAAACCCGTAACTCTTCAAAGATGCGGGCGGGTTCGATCGGGATTTCCACCACCACATTCCGGCTGTCGGCATTGGTTACAAACTGAAACCGCTCACTCCCCTGCCCTGCATAAGCCAGCGCTTCGGTTCGCTCGTGTAGTTTCAGTTCGACAATTTCCTGATCGTAATAGGGCGTGCAGATCACTTCGGGCGTATCGAAGGTTTCGCGAAACTCCGTCGCCGTTACTGGGGCCACCGTCAGCAGGCAACTCGCCATCAACGCCCAGACCGATCGCCGGTAGCTGCGAAGACTATTGGTCGGTCTGCAGAAGAAATCCATCAATGCCATCCATGGCCTGGGGCGGGAATCAGTTCTGAAAACGGATCCCGTGCCTGTTCAGTAATCATTCATCCGGTCAAATGGTCACATCTCAGAAAACATCAAGAAACTTCTGGACATCGCAGTTCCCATCCCACACAATCGTTAATACTGACAGGATATGAGGAATCCGTGATACCAGTTCTGGCGTTACAGGACAACATTTCCGCAGAATCTGCACTTTGGCAGGAATGTGTTTCGAGCGGAGAATGTCAGGTTACCGGAATTCAAAATCGTATCAGTTTTCGTGTTTTTCCAACAAGATCAGACTTCACCACCACTTGCTCCCTGGACGAGAGTCGAGTCGGTTTTATTCGGAACCATTTCCCGAGACTAGCTCGACAAGGAACCAGCCATGCCTGTTCATCACCGGTTCGATGACAATCAAGTGGATGAAATCCCCCGGGAACTGGTCGAATTAGGTCGACATCTCGACCGCGTGCCCGCTGTTTACCGCCGGGAACTGACCGAGACCTATCAGCAGGTGGTTGACAGCGTGCGCCGACGTCGGCGAATCCTGAATCTGGTCCAGGAAGCCCTGGCCCAGTTAAGACTCGATATCAAGTATCTGATGTTTGATCTGGAAATGACTCGCCAGGAACGGGATGAACTGAAGGCCATCCTGGACGAAATGCAGTAATTACAGAACGCATGTTCTTTTATGGCATTGCTTTACGCCATCTACATACGCTGAACGACCCGCGTGAGATTTCTCAGACGAGGCCTGCTGGTGCTCCCTTCGTTCCCGAAAAACTGTTGGTGGGATGACCTCCAGCAGCAATCGATGTTATCGCGAAAATAGGAAGAATACGTCGTTTTTCGCTGGCGTCACGATTCCCCTCGATTATCCTAATTGTCCATACTGCCTGTCATTCCCATTCGGGTATAAATTTCAACATTAACAGGCTTCGACAAAATAACAGGATAGCGAGGTTGTCATGAGATTTGCTGGGCTGGTTTTAGGAGTTTTGGGACTCCTTGTATCACATTCTTCAGAGGCGGAGGCCGGTCGCCGTGCCTGTCGTCTGTGGAATTGCGGGGGCGGCTATCAGTGTTTTGATGACTGCTCCTGTGCTCCTTGCGGTCCGGTTTGCGAACCTGCCTACCAGGATGTGGAATGCACTGTCATGGTGCCGCAGACCTGCTATGAAACCCGCAAGATCATGACTACTCAATACACTCATGAGACTCGTCAGCGGGCGGTCACTTATTATGAGCAGGTTCCCCGCACCATGACTCGCCAGGTTTCCTACACCGTATGTGATCCGGTTGTTCAGGAGCGGACGGTTCCTTATTGCACAATGCGTCCGGTTTACGAAGACGTGCAGGTTCCTTACAGCTATTGTGAACCTGTTTACGAGCAACGCACAGGAGTTCGCCCTGTCTGCCGCCACGTCTATGAAGACGTCCCTTACAACTACACCGTGATGATTCCTCGGACCGAATGGCACACCGCAACTCGCCGTATCTGCCAGATGCAGCAGGTAACTGAAATGCGATCTGTCTGTGTAGATCGTGGTTGCTGGGAAGAACAGATCATTGGGCCATCCTGCTGCTCAAATCAGTGCAATCCCTGTGGCAACTGCTGTGTAAACACCTGCTGCCGTCCAGTAACCTGCCGCGTCTGGAAGCCAGCCATCGTTGAAGAACAGGTTCCTGTGACAGTCTGCCGACCAGTCTATGTCGATCAGGAATATCAGTACTGCACGACCGCTTACGATCCGGAAGTTCGGACTGCGACCCGTCGCGTCTGCCGCACCGTGACTGAAAACCAGGAATTCTGCTACACCGTCTGCCGGATGGTTCAACGAACAGCCACCCGGACTGTCCGGACCTGTCGCTACATCCAGGAAACTCACTCACGGGTTGAGCAGTACACCGTGATGGTTCCTCGCGTGGTGACCCGCGAAGAGCAGTACACCGTTTATGAATGTGTTCCTCACCAGCAGATGGTCGATTACACAGTCTGCGTGCCGGTCTGCGTGGAAAAGGAAATCCAGGTTCCTGTCTGCCGGATGGTGCCTCAGACGGTTGTCCGTCGCGTGCCGGTTCCCTGCACAACCTGTTGCCAGCCGAACTGTGCCTGCAACTGATTGTTGACACGATCACGCGTGATCAGAAAAAGCCACCTCACTGACGAGGTGGCTTTTTTGTTGCACTACCAAATGCAGTAAGGACCGGGGAATTCCCTATTTCTCCACAAACATGCCCCAGGCATGGCAGCCTTCCAGCACGCCGCTGCTGGCTGGTTTTTGAGCATGGTAGAGTTGTCCCGCCAGTCCACGCGAGTGCAGTTCTGCGCGAACTGCTTCCACGAGTTTCCCGGATGCATTCTGAACGATGATGGTGCGGTAGCCGTGCACGAATGCAGCGAAATCGTTCCCGGAATCTCCTGCAAAGACGATCCGATCGAGCGGGACTGCGCTCTGATCTGCCCACCAGTTGAGCGCATACCCTTTGGATATTCCGCGAGGCATCAGGTCGAGAAGGCCATCACTGTTAAACGGGTCCACACTGGTTGTCAGACCCCAGGGGAGATTGTTCCTACTCAGCAACTGGTTGATCTCATGTCCCAGTTCAGCCAGGAGTGTAGAATCGGAGTAATAACTGACTTTGAACTCCCCCTGCTTCTCAGTTTCCTGAAGTTCGAGACCTGCCACCTGATTAAGCAGATTTTCAATTACATCACGCGTTTCACTTTGAATCAACTCCCGCTGATGCTGCTGATAAGTGGAATTCAAACGGTGAGAACCATCCGGTAGAATTTCATAGATGGAGGAGCCGACATCACAGATCACGAGTTGTGGTGCGGGGAGTTGGAACTCCTGTCTTGCTGTTTCGACAGATTCCAGGTGCCTGCCGGTGACATAAATCAGAGGGACCTGAAACTGCTTGAGCAGTTGGCCCAGTATTTGCAGATCCAATTGCTGATTTGAATCTGCATCCAGCGGGATGAGCGTTCCATCCAGGTCGGTTGCCAGGATCACTTCAAACCTTTCATGGGAATTTGCCTGGAAATGTGATATACTGATTCATCTCATAGGTTACCAATCCATTCGGTAACAGATCCCGCCAGGGATTTCAACCTGCCTCAACCTCATGGAGGGCTCCCAGACGAATGCCTGCCAGTGCTGATTTCTGATCGATCAGTCTGATCGTTTCGAGTTCACCTGCACAATCCCCGGCTCCTGTTCGTCGCAACAACAAAGGAAGTCATGTCCAAGCTAAAATCCTCTGACATCAAAATCTCGCTCATTAGTCTGCATGGGCTGATTCGTGCCGAAGATCCTGAACTGGGACGTGATGCTGATACGGGGGGCCAGATCAAGTATGTGCTGGAACTGGCTCGCGAACTCGGTAAGCATGAACATGTCGGCTCCGTGGAGTTGATTACCCGCCAGATTTTTGATGACCGTGTTGATCCGATCTACTCACAGGTAGAAGAACGTATTTCGGAAAACGCGAAAATCGTGCGAATTCCCTTCGGTCCTAAACGGTACCTTCGCAAAGAGTCGCTCTGGCCGTTTCTGGAAATGTTTATTGACCAGACTCTCAGCCATTTTCGTCGCCATGGCCTGCCAGACATCATTCATGGGCATTATGCCGATGCCGGTCAGGCGGGTGCTTATCTTTCCCGTTTGCTGCACATCCCGTTTGTGTTCACAGGACATTCACTGGGGCGGGTGAAGCGGGAGCGGCTGATTGCCAATTCTGCCTCAGCGGAGTCGATTGAACGCAAGTATGCGTTGAATTCACGAATTGAAGCGGAAGAATTTGCCCTGGAAACAGCGGCGATGGTCGTCACCAGTACAAATCAGGAAGTCGAGCAGCAATACAGCCTGTACGACCAGTATGTGCCGGAACGCATGGAAGTGATACCACCGGGAGTCGATCTGACTTCGTTTACCCCGGAAGCGAAACCCGAAGACGCATCGCAGTTGTTGACCGACATGAATCGTTTTCTGAATGATCCCGGAAAGCCGATCATTCTGGCGATGGCCCGTCCCGATGAACGGAAAAACCTGCCGATGCTGGTAAAGGTTTATGGCGAAAGCCAGCGTCTGCAGGAAATCGCCAACCTGGTCATCGTGATGGGAACGCGGGAAGACCTGCATAAACTGCCCAACGGCCAGCGCAAAGTGATTGAGCAGGTGATTTCGCTCATTGACGTTTATGACCTGTATGGTCGGGTAGCTTATCCCAAAACACACCATCCCAGTGAAGTGCCCGGGTTATATCGTCATGTCAAAAACCTGGGTGGTGTGTTTATCAACCCGGCCCTGACTGAGCCATTTGGACTGACACTGCTGGAAGCGGCCGCTACTGGCCTGCCGATTGTGGCAACCAACGATGGCGGACCACGTGATATTATTGCCAACTGTCATAACGGAGTGCTGGTCGATCCGCTCGATGACAAGGAAATAGAACGAGCGTTGCTGCGGACTTTGACTGATCATTCTCAATGGCAAAGCTGGTCCACCAATGGAATTCAGGGGGCAAGGCAGCATTATTCCTGGGCCAATCATGCCCAGAGGTATCTGCGGGACCTGAATGAAATCCTGATCAACTCACCTCCTCCCGCACTCGCTCACGCTCCAGAACGGAAACCGATTGCGGAATTTGATCGACTGATCATCACCGATCTCGACAATACGCTGACCGGGGACGATGACGCCCTGCGGGAATTTGTCGAGATTATCAATGAACATCCTTACGTCGGATTCGGCATTGCAACCGGACGCCCGCTCGATAGTGCACTCCAGTTGATTCAGGAACTGGGACTGCCTCATCCCGACCTGCTGGATGTGGCGGTCGGCACAGAACTGTATTACGGCAAGGAGCTGATTCCCGATACCAGCTGGCGCAGCCAGATCGGTTATCAGTGGAATCCTGCCGAGATCCGCAAGGTGCTGGATGGCCTGCCCGGGTTCTATTTGCAGGACAAAGAGCATCAATCGACTTTCAAAATCAGCTATGAGATTGACCCAGTGAAATCGCCATCGGTGACGGAGATCAAGAAACTGCTCCGTCAGGCCAAGCTGCGAGCCAATGTGGTGCTGTCTCTGGACATGTACCTGGACGTGATCCCGGTCAGGGGCGGCAGCGAGTACAGTATGCGACACGTCCTTTATCGCTGGGGTTTCGCACCGGAAAAAGTGCTGGTGGGTGGCGATTGCGGAAACGACGAGGGGATGCTCAAAGGGCGAACGCTCGGTGTCGTTGTCGGAAACCACAGCCCGGAACTGGAAAAGCTCCGCCGCTGGCCACGCATCTATTTTGCGGAAGGACACCACGCCCGAGGCATCATCGAAGGAATTCAATACTACCAGTTCCTGGATAACATCATCATTCCCAATGACAACATTGAAGAGCAACAACTTGTGGAATCTTGAACGTGAAGCCAGGCTCTCCCTGTCCCGACTTCAGCCTCGGCTTGATGAGTTGTGGCAGCAGGAACAGCCAGAAGATCCGCACATCATCCGGGATTTCCAGGATCGTTTGGACGAAATCTGGCCGACCCTGTTCCGCCTGCTGTTCGAGCTATATGGTGATCGTTACGATTTTTTCTATCACCTTGAGCAGATTCTGATGTCGGCCGCACGAGCCTGGCTGGATCGTCCGGAAGCTTTGCGTGAGCGGGACCGCCAGCGGATTTACGATCAGAACTGGATCTGTTCGGAAAAGCTGGTCGGAGGGGCGCTCTACGTCGATCTGTTTAGTGAAAACCTCGGCAAGTTACGGGAATGCATCCCATACTTTCGAGACCTGGGACTGACGTATCTGCACCTGATGCCGCTGTTTGCCGTTCGTCCCGGAGACAATGATGGTGGCTACGCCATCAGCAATTATCGCTCCGTCGATCCCCGGCTCGGAACCATCGAGGATCTGCGTCTGCTGGGAGAAGATCTGCGTGAAGCGGGAATCGTGCTGGTTCTGGACTTCGTCTTCAATCATACCTCGGATGATCACGAATGGGCGTTGAAGGCGCAGGCCGGAGACCTGGAATACCAGGATTTCTACTACATTTTTCCAGATCGAACCGAACCGGATCAATACGAGCGGACCTTGCGGGAAATCTTTCCCACGGTGCGGCGGGGGAACTTCACCTGGCATGAAGGGATGGAAAGCTGGGTCTGGACCACCTTCAACAATTACCAGTGGGATCTGAAGTATCGCAACCCGGCCGTCCTGCGAGCCATGCTGGAAGAGATGCTGTTCCTGGCCAATGTGGGTGTCGACATTCTCCGACTCGACGCGGTTGCCTTCATCTGGAAAGAGATGGGAACCAGCTGTGAAAATCTCCCCAAAGCTCACACGCTGATTCAGACTTACAATGCACTGGCCCGTCTGGCTGCACCCGGGTTGGTTTTCAAATCGGAAGCGATTGTCCATCCGGATGATGTTGTACGGTACATTTCACCGGAAGAATGCCAGATCTCTTACAACCCGACCTTGATGGCACTGCTCTGGGAATCGCTGGCAACACGAGAAACCAAACTGATCCGGCAGTCAACCAGCCACCGGCATCGCCTGCCGGAACATACCACGTGGGTGAACTATCTACGCTGCCACGATGATATCGGGTGGACGTTCGATGATGAGGATGCGGCGGCGGTTGGAATCAATGGTTACGATCATCGCCAATTCCTCAACCAGTTTTACACAGGACAGTTTCCCGATTCCTTCGCTCGTGGGGTGCCATTTCAGCATAATCCGACCACAGGAGACATGCGGATCTCCGGAACGATGGCTTCCCTGGCCGGACTGGAGCAGGCCCTGCAGCGTGAAGATGAAAGGCTGATTGACCAGTCCATTCGCCGCATCCAGTTACTGCACGGGATCACCTTAAGTATTGGTGGCATCCCCCTGCTCTACCTGGGGGAAGAATGGGGACTGCTGAACGACTACGATTTCGTGAAAGATCCCGCCAAGGCCAATGACTCCCGCTGGATTCATCGCCCCAAGATGCCCTGGGAAATTGTCTCAAACAATGGTAACGAACATCCTCACGCCGATGCTTCCATTCGAAGGCGTTTGTATTCATCAATCAAACGGATGATCGCCATCCGCAAGGAAAACCCTGCCATGGGGGGGCTTTCCATGGAACTGATTCCCCTCATCAATCCCCATATCATTGGATTCATTCGCACGGCTGGCAGCGAACGGCTGATCGTGCTGGGGAATTTCAGCGAAACCCGCCAGGTAGTCTCCGGCAATCTGATACGCACCTATGGACTGGGACGCTTCTTTGAAGATCTGCTCAGCAATGCGACTTACCAGACCTCGGCAGATCTCGAGATGGAACCGTATCAGATTCTGTGGCTGAAACGGGTCTAAAGCTCGCCGGTCACCCGTTTTTGTAGTGGAAAACAGGGCCATCTCCGCCGACCCGGAAGCCAGGGTCACCCAGATCGACGACTGTTCGGGAGTCATCGAAGACAACCTCCTGCAAACCGAGAAATAACTTTTCGATTTCCCTTCACACTATTCACCCTCCCTCCGGGAGGGTCGGCGCAGCCGGGGAGGGTATCATTGAAGGATGGTTATTCTGCTGGCCCTCTTCACAGGGAGAGTGAAGTTTGTTTACTGATGATTGTGAACAGTAGATTTCAACTTACGAACATGATCCGGTTTATTCACACTGGCAGAGCCAGTGCCACCCCAAAGCACTGTCCCTCATGAAGCCAATCTATGGTTTGGGCAGGTGTTTCAACACACTGTCAGCCACCTGTTTGGCCAGGGCTTCGTTGCCACTCCCGTTGAAGTGAACTCCGTCCCGGGACTGCCATTCGGGATGATCCTTGACCAGTTCAAACAGATCATCGATCGCAATGCCATGCTGCTCCATGATGCGGGCCGCGGACTGATTGCGGACTTTCACCCGCTCGGTCCGCGCTTCAAATGCCTGCAGGTTTGACGACTCTCGCACCGGAGTGGTGGTAGTCCAGATCAGCGTGGTGTCTCCGGCGTGCTCCTTAAGAACCCTGAATGTTTCAGCCAGGCCTGACTCATACTGCTCTTCGGTATAACCCCAGCCGTGGAGTCCGTTGTTGAAATGAATGACCGAGAATTTGTACTGCTTCAACAACAGCAGCAGGTCATCATTGAAGGTCGGATCAGACACGCACTTCGAAGTGGTTAACCGGGCACAGTAAGCTTTGCCGGCCAGGTGCTTTTCCGCTCCACCAAAATAGCCCCGCGTAATGGAATCCCCCACAAACAGCACACGCGGCAGTTCCGACTTTTCCGCATCCGTCACCCAGATATCAATCCACTCAATCCGCTCCCGAACTGGTTCTTCGGCCCGCAGAACACCACAGCATACCAGCATCGTCAACAGAACCGGGAACGCTTTCATGGAACCAACTTTCATCAGAGGGTGAGTGAAAGATTTCAGTTTAACCGTTCCGAAGCCATCCCTCCAAACGAAGTGGAGTTACTGGAGTTTACACACTGGGTCCGGGCTTCACCGTTGTGTGCCACGGCTCTGTGAGCCGTGAGGAGTTTTGCTGAGACTTGATTCCAAGTCTCAGTTCCTTGTCATGACCTCGCGATTTGCACGGCTCACAGAGCCGTGGCACAAAAGTCAATGCATTCCTGTGGCGATTCGCATTATGGTACTTCTCGCAGATATTGAATTGATGACCCCGAATCCTGTGAACACTTATCATTCGTCCCACAAATCTGGAACTCCATGCTCAGGCTCAATTCGTTCCGCGTCGGTTGGATGCGCATTGGCCGTTTCTTTGTTCTCGACAAACGGATCCATGCCATCCTGATAGATTGAAACACCATACTTTCGCAAAACTGTGGCAACAAGAATAAGTCCCCCGAAGGCAGCAAATGCCATCAGGTAGGGGATTATCAGCATTTCTCCTCCACCTGCGTCAAGAATCCCGCCGGGGCCATTTCCAATCCCAGAAAGTATGATTGCCGTGAACATGACTGAAGCCGTAATCAGGACAAGTACCCATCCCTTCCAGTTCAATCGGGAAAGATCCGTCACTCGCTGAAACTGAGTCTGAGCCATCTCCGGGTCCATCCTGCCGAGAACTTGTTTATTGAAAGTATGCAACTGACAACTGCTTGAAGTGAAATATTGTGAGTTAGATTTTAATCCGTCGGTTGTCTCACAGTTTTCCTTTTCAGCGGGCTCGAACGCTCCACCCTATTGCCGGACCCTCATACTGTAATTGTTGCTATGTCATCCCGCCAAATAAAGCAGAATACTTCTTGAGATCGCACACGTCTTATCTTGGCGTTCCTCCACAAATCAAAAACGGATCGTTTTCCCCACATCTGGTTCCGATTTCGTTATGATGATGGATTGAGGCTGGAGTTGATTCTTCCGATCTCGTCATATCATCAACCTCTGATCGAGAGGATTTCTTATGCGATACCAGGTTGCTGTTTTTCTGCTGGGGATGATGTTTCTCGTTCCCTCCGCTCGAGCGGAGAATCTGCAGGCGGGCACGGCGAAAGTTGATATTACCAGTCCCGATGCCACCAAGGTGCATGATCCCTGTTTTGCCAAAGTGCTGGTGCTCAGGCAGGGGGAGAATTCCGTGGTGCTTGTTACGCTCGATGCCGTGGCGATTGGGACGATTGGTTATGTGCCGAATGATTTCCTGCCTTCGCTCCGTTCCCGACTGAACGATGAACTGCAGGTGCCTGCGGGAAACGTGCTGGTCAATGCCAGCCACTGCCATGGACACGTTCAGCGCGATCTGGTTCCGGCCGTCATGCAGGCAGTTCATGAAGCCTGGAAGAAAATTGAACCGGTGCGGATTGGCTCAGGCAGCACGACCGAGTCGCGGATCAGTGAGAATCGACGCGTGATTTTGAAGGATGGCCGACAGGTCGATATGCGGAGAGCATATGCGTTTGCCTGGGATGAGGAAATCGATTCCACTGGCCCGATCGATTCCCAGGTTGGCCTGCTGCGTCTGGACCGTCTCGATGGTCGCCCTCTTGCGCTGGTTTATAACTTCGCCTGCCATCCGATCATGAATCCTCCGGCCAGGGGATCTTCGGCTGATTTTCCAGGAGCGGCGTCCCATCTGCTGGAAACCGCTTTCGATGGTGAGGCAATGGCCTTTTTCATCCAGGGATGTGCGGGGGATATCAATCCGGTTCGTTACAAGGAGGTACACGTCTTTCCGGATGCTACGCCACTCGGCTACTTTCTGGGGGTCTCGGTGCTGGATGCCATTCAGGCCATTCCGACCGATGATCCACAGGAGTTGATCTGCTCCCGACAAGTGCTGGAGTTGCCGCGGGCAACTGATTACGCCGACCGGATTGCCGCTCTGGAATCTGAGCGGGAAAAGCTCGTGTCTTCGCTGCGGGGGACGAACGTCAATTTCAAAACGTTTCTGGCGCTGATGCTGCAGGAACGACTTCATCCCGATTACCCCTCACTCTCAAAACAGGGTTATCTGCACGACGAAACCATTCAGCGGGAGGATCACACGCTGTTCGATGCCGAAAGCAAAGCCCAGGTGGATGCCTATCTGGCAAACATCCGCATCATGGAACGGATTACCCGCTTGAATACCAACCTGGCCCTGCTCAAAAAGCATCAGCGTGAAACCATGGAAGCGGGCAACTCCACACTGGAGGTGGAAGTTTGTGGGTTAAGAATTGGTGACTTCAAACTGGTGACGTTCCCCGGAGAGCTGACCGTGCAGGTGGGACAGAACATCAAGGCTGCTGTGAAAGATCCCACCGCATTCGTTGCCGGATATACGAATGGGTATATCTATTACACTCCGACGGTTGCTCAGCGTGCCAACACCGGCTATGCCCAGGAAGACTGTGATTGCCTCGTCGCTCCTTCCTGGCAACTTCTGTTTGAAACCGCTGCCGTGGAAGTCCTTCAGGAACTCAACTCCGCTGGCCAGGAATCCCCATGAAATCGCTCCTCATCTGTTGTGTGTTGTGCATTCCGGTCCAGCTCGTCGCTGCTGAACTGGAGTGGATTGGACTTTCCGATGATGGCAAAGGATTTGTCCAGACGGACTCCGGCAGAAAGTTTATCCCCTGGGGCTTTAACTATGATCACGAGGGGGATGGCCGGCTGCTGGAAGATTACTGGCACGATGAGTGGCCGGTTGTTGAGTCTGCG
>JAGQQT010000003.1 GCA_020426065.1 Planctomycetaceae bacterium
TAACGAGATCGTCTCTGCATAAGCCAGTTTACCCGTGCGTCCATCATAGTATTGGAAAATGACCTGCGGATGCGGATACGCCACCAGCCGTTTGCCTCCCTGTTTTTCCGGCATGTTGAACACATTATTCACCTGCACGAGGCAGTAATACGGATAGCAGCGGTCGAGCCGGGGGATGTCGGCCAGGACGTAGCTGGACCAGCGGATATCGCAGCTGCGTGGACCGGACTGGAAGTGGCCAGTAATCGGACGGTCCGCTTCATCGAGTTCCGGGACATGATTGACCGAATTATGCGGGCCGCAGCAGAACTCCCAGACATTGTCGGTGACTTTGATCGCAAAGCTGTTGTGCAGATCGCCCGTGATGACAAACGTCGGCTTACCGATCTCATCCCAGGTATCGATCAGCTTTTCACGCTCATCCAGAAACACCACCCAGGCTTCTTCCTTGTTCTGGGCATCAAATTCAAACCCGCCGGCACCACTGTGAGGAATCATGAACGGCACACTTGAGACGACGAAGAAAAACTCGGCATCGCTCGCTTGCATGGTATTCAGCAGCCAGTCCCGCTGTTTTTCACCGAGCATCGAGAGGCCCGGTTTATCTGGCTGACGGACATCGTGCATCTGACGATGGCTCCGCGTGTCGAGCAGGAAGAAGTGGCAATTGGCAATCTTGAAGTCACCGTAGTTATAGCGTCCGATGGAATAGGCCGCTGATCCATCCGTGACCGCCGGTGGAGAAACCTCCAGAGTGTGGGCATCGACAACGCGAACGATGTCGTAAACTTTTGAATTCGGATCACCGCTGTCATCGTCGTATGTGATTTCATTCACACCGGCAGTGGAAGTTCCCCAGTGAACGTGCAGGTTGGACTGCTTTTCCAGATTCAGCTTTGTGAAATCCACCTGGGGATCTTTCAGGAGCGAACTTCCCTTTTTGAAATGAGCGGTCCCAAACTGGATTTCCGATTTCACGGCCTGGGGATTCGCCCAGCCAAGATAATGAGCCCACGCTTCGGTTCCGATATCCCGAAAAACCGTTCGTCGATGACGCCTGCCTGCCGATCCCGCTCCCCAGATATCGTTGACCAGTTCGTGATCATCAAAGGTGAACACACTCGGAACGCGTCGATGCCATTGAGCGAGCGGCACTCCGCGGGACATGTAGAGCTTGTAATTTTCCCACACACCCACAATGGTCGGCATCGTCTGGACAACGGCCGGAATCTGATCTTCCGTCAGCAGGTTGGTGGCAGACCAGGCATTTACAGGTGTTTCGCGCATCTCCTCATAAAGCCAGTCGCCATTCATGATCGAAAAGTCGACGTCATCTGCAATTTCCCGCAGCATTGTCTGGTAGAGCGGGAGGGAATGGCCAATTCCATGCAAAGGGTTCTGGTTGGCACAACACCCGGCCTCGAATTTCAGGTTGAACAAACCTCGCGGATTGTATTCAGGATGCCGGGCCGTTTCCGCTGTCGGCAATGTGTGAAATGATTCCACACTTCCCTGGGGATTGCCTTCGATGGTGACCTGATAAAAGTAGCGGGTCTCGGGCTGCAGATTCTTCAGTTCAACCACACCAGTCAGGTCGTGTGGGAAATCCGTCGGCTGTTTGATTTCCGTACTCTGGTCCAGATTGTGAGAGGAAAGTCCGTATTGCACAGCGAACTTCGCTGGTCGTGACGTTCTGGCCCAGACCAGCATGGAATCCGCTGCAGGATGACCAAGCATCGGGCCATGAGTCATTGTGGGAGGATCTTCTCCCCGGACTGTCTGTGGAGCGCAGATGGCATAACTGATCAGGACAAGACAGGTGGCAAGAGCGCGGAACATGGGAAATCCTTGCTGGTCATCATGAGGAGACTTTCCTCAAACCTATCGGTTGAGCAGCAGATTGTCCAGAATAGCGTTCCTCGGATGAGAATCGGGCAGATGGGAATAGAATCAATGCACCTGTTTTCTGTAAACTGAGACCTGACTGATTCCTGTGTTCCCATTATAAAGTTGCCGCTCATCGGCAAACCCGTCACCAGTAGATATTCTCCCCATGCCTGAAGATTCGCATCAGCCTGGTCGCAAGATCACTCAGCAGGAACTGATTGATCAGCTTTGCGATCGCTTCGAAGTGGCCTGGCAGGATGAGTTAAAACCGCTCATCGAAGACTATCTGCTCGAAGCCGCGCCGGAAGATCAGTCCCAGGTTTTATGGGAACTGATTGCGCTGGAGGTCGAGTTGCGGCAGCGGTCGGGTGTGATTGCAACCTACAGTGATTATGCCACCAGGTTTGCCAGCCATTCGAAAATTGTGGCTGATATTTTCCGGGATCAGGAAACCCAGGTCTCACCCGATCAAAAAGAAAACACAGCCGCAAAAGCCAGTGGAAAAGCCGCACCTCCCACTTTTCCCGGTACAGAACGCTTTGAAATCATTCGACAACTGGGGCAGGGGGGATTTGGGCAGGTGTTTCATGTTCACGATCATCAGTTTCATGATGACTGTGCCCTGAAAGTGTTAACTGTTCCGGAAGGTGCTTCGCTTTATCGGTTCAAGCGGGAGTTTCGGGTTCTGGCCGGGATGGCCCATCCACATCTGGTCGGCCTGAAAGAACTGTTTGCCGAACAGGACTACTGGTTCTTCACAATGGATCTGATTGACGGGGCTCCGCTCAACAAAGTCCTGTCCGAGACAACGTCAATTGCGAGCCGCCCGGATGCATTTTACGAGCGGATCGCTTTCCTGCTGGACCAGTTACTGGATGGCCTGGGAGCACTCCATCAGGCCGGGTTTGTGCATCGGGATCTGAAGCCGGCGAATGTCCTCGTCACAAAAAAAGACCGAGTCATCATTCTTGATCTCGGACTGGCATCCAGCATGCAGGGCTCCGTCCCCGAATGGCAACAGAGTGTTGAAGTGGGAATTGCCGGAACGGTGGCCTACATGGCTCCTGAACAAGCACGAGAGCAGTTCAGTCCGGCCAGTGACTGTTATGCAGTTGGCGTGATGCTGTTTGAAATGCTGACAGGCACCCGTCCATTCCAGGGATCCGTGCTGGCTGTATTGCAGAACAAGCAGAACTTTGATGCTCCCGAAGTTCGCGATCTGTTGCCGAACATCGCGCCTTTCTGGAACGACCTCTGCCGGGACCTGCTCAGCAGGGAGGCCGAGAAACGTCCCGATGTTGAGCAGATTCGGGAACGGCTGCGTCAGAAAATGGATGTGGTTCCTGCTGCCCCCCGGACCATTCGTTCGGTGAGAACGGAGTTTGTCGGGCGGGAAATGGAACTGCAGAAACTGAAGGATCTGGCACAACGAACTCACAGCGGCACACCGGCGGTCATCTTCGTTCATGCTCTCTCAGGAGTCGGCAAAACTTCACTGGTGGAACACTTCCTGGAAGAGTTGACCCACCAGCAGGATAAGACATTGATCCTCAGCAGTCGCTGTTATGACCGGGAATCGGTGCCTCACAAGGCGTTTGACGGCGTCATTGATGCGATCAGTCGGCATTTGAACAAGCTGACGATCTCTGAAGCCCGGCTGATGCTGCCCAGAAATATTGGAGATCTGGTCCGGTTGTTCCCCGTCCTGCAGCGGGTGGATGCCATCACAGAACAGATGGGTGATTACCAGCCTCCGTCCGACGTGCAGGAATCGCGCCGCAGAGCAGTCACGGCCTTCCGACAGATTCTGGAACGACTGTCCGAACAACATCATGTCGTGATCAGTATCGATGACCTGCAGTGGGGAGACCGGGACAGTGCCCGCCTGTTCGAGGAGCTGTTACTGCAGCCGGACTCGCCTCAGTTGCTGACGGTGTCAACCTATCGGACGGATGAACGGGATCGCAGTGACTGTCTTTCCCTGCTGTTTGCCGAAGAAGCCCGGCAGAAGTGGCCAGAGCAGCGAGTCTGGGATTTTCCGCTCGCAGATCTGTCCCCTGATGATGCCCGGAAACTCGTTGAAACCTGCAATAGTCAGCTGAAGTTGACTGAGGCAGAAATGTCCGGCATCGCCCGGGAAGCCGGGGGAAGTCCCTTTTTCATTCTTGAACTGACCCGACACAAAGCCAGTGGAACCGAATCGGTTGTTTCACTGGAAGATGTCATTCGGAATCGGATTTCCGGAATGACGGCCACCGCCAGAACGCTGCTGGAAGTCCTGGCGATTTGTGGTCAGCCACTGGCGATGCGGGAACTGCTCGAAATTGGCGGGACCACTCGCTCGGATATCGATTCCCTGCGTAATGAAAACCTGATCCGGATCAGCGGGACAACGGATCTCACATTTGTGGAGTGCTATCACGATCGTATTCGTGAAGCGATTGCCGCTGAGCTTTCCGCAACGACGGTCAGTGAACGACATGGACAGCTCGTCAGGGTGTTCCAGAAATATCAGCGGATTGATGCCCAGACAATGGCTCGCCATCTGGAAGGAGCGGGGCGAAAAGCAGAAGCGCTTGAGCAGTATCATCAGGCAGCAGCTTTTGCCACACAGCAACTCGCATTCGACCAGGCCGCTCGACTCTATCTCCGCATTCTGGAATTGTCCGAAGATCCTCAACCGGAACACCAGGCAACTCTGCACGCGCGCATTGCGGAAGCCTATGCCTATGATGGCCAGGCGCTCAGAGCGGCGTCCCATTATCAGGATGCCGCCCGAATCTCGAATGATCCCCTGCAGTCATTTGAATGGTCCCGGCTGGCAATGATGCGGCTGTTTCAGGCCGGTCAACTCGAGTCGGCCCATCAGATTCTGGAGCGCTTGCTGGGAAATGTCGGTCTGACTTATCCGGCCAGCATGACACAGATTATTCGTGGGATTGTCTGGGAGAAGTCGCTGCAGCAGATTCCAGTGCCCGCCCGAAGTTTGCTGACGACTCGAAGGGATCAAACCCGCAGCGAACAGCGGGTCAAGACCTGCTGGGCCGCCACTCAAAGTCTGAGCATCCTCGATCCTCTGCGGGGAGCGTATTTCCAGCTGGTCGGGGAGAGGGAAGCGGTCAATCAGTCTCCGTTTGCCGAGTCGTATCAGCTACGGGCTTACGGGGCCTGCCTGCTGGCCGCATCCGGTCAGTCGAAAGATCTCTCACGGGCTCGATTGCAACTGGAATCCATCCGAAGCGATCCGAAATATCCCGCCACTCATTATCTGGATGCTTTTCTGGAGATGTGTGAAGGGGCGATTGATTACCTGACTTCTGACTTCGTCCTGGCGATTGAACGTTGTGTCAAAGCCGCTGATGCTTACACCACCAACTGCCCGGAGGCCTGGTGGGAGGCAGACCTGTCTCGGATGTTTGCTCATTTTTCCTGTAACTTTTCCGGAGATATCCGCCAGTTGAGACACCTCATGGCGACGGATCCGTCAATTCGTCTGCGGCGGGAAACCACCTATCACGATCTGATGATCCACGGTGTCTCGGAAATTCTGCTCAACATCGCCGATGATGATCTTTCAACCGCTGCAGGTCGTTCCGCCGAACTGGCTGGCCTGCTGGATTTCGAGCAATTCAACAACCTGCATTTCAATTATTACCTGCGGCACTTCTGGGAGTTGCGTTATCAGGGAAAAGGTTTCGAGTGCTGGGAAAAACTGATTGAAATGGAACCCCGGTTTCGGGCAGCACTCTTGCACAAACATCACTGGTCCCGGCACGCTTATGCTTTGCACCGGGCGACCTCAGCGATTGCCGCCTGCCAGGAATTGAGAGGTGTTTCGGGCACCCGGGAGGAGCAGTGTTCCCGACTGCTGACCGATGCCGAACAGATGATCCTGCGACTCCGCAAGGAGCAGCATCAGTGTTGCAGTGCGGAAGCGGATCTGCTCGAAGCAGGGCTGGCCGCTCTGAGGCAGACAGGGATGGCTGTTTCCCTGCTGCGCAACGCACTGCATAAATTCCGGGCCTCCCGGATGAAGCTGTTTGAAGCAATTTGCCTGGACCGGCTCCAACAGCAGACCGGTTCGGTGGGAAGTCAGGATCAGGCAATCCGGGAGGATTATCTGACCGAACACCAGATCAGAAATTCAGAGAAGTTCTTCGATCTGTTTTCTCCAGGATTTTTCCAGGAATAGAACTGGTCTAGTCGATTCCGACCACAATTCCACCGGTCAGATAGCGGCCGGTGCTGGTGGATCGACACCATTTCAGTCGGACAATCGCTTCATGATGCCGCTCGCGTGCTTCCCAGGAGAGCCGAACATACGGCTCCACGATCAGTTCCAGATGCTCCAGACAAACTCCCTCAGCGGAGAAATTGAGAATGGTTCCCTCAACGGGTTCTTCCCGGGGCATCAGCTGCTCATCGACCGGGACAATCGTGACTGGAAAAGCCGCTCCACTGCGGTCAATTTTCCGACGCTCTTCCTGCAACGAATGATTGATCCAGTTGGCAGTCCGCTTCACGGATTTCTGTGAACTTGTACTGGAATCAAGGGTTTCGGAAGCATAATCAACGGGACAGGCGGAACGTGACATAGTGCACCTTTCGAACAAAGAAGATGTCTCAGAAGATGGGGTGCGAGTCGTAGAATGGCTCAGCAGCTCAGAAATGTGTTGCCTCAAACATAGATCGAATTCGATGCGTGCAGATCTGCTGCAAATCGATTTCCCGAGCTTGTGAGGACTTGATGTGCGAGAATGGCGGGTTGGTGCTATTATCAACGTGCCGGCAACAGTCATGTTGCCTTCTGGCATCACGTTTGTTGACGTTGAGAAACAGGTTTGAAGTTTGGCGGGAAAATCCTGGTTCGCCAAAGCACCAGGATTTCAGGAAGGACATTTCGCAGAGTGACCGAGTCGTATCAGGATGCGGTAAACTGGCTGTACGGACGTGTCAATTTTGAGCGACTGGGGGCCGGACAATATACCCGCTCAGATTTTAAGCTGGAGCGTATGGCTCGGCTGCTTGATGCGCTGGGCAATCCGCAGAATCAGATACCCGTCGTCCATATTGCGGGAACCAAAGGGAAGGGGACAACCGCTTCGCTGATCTCGGAAATTCTGATCCAGGCAGGGTACCGAACCGGGCTTTACACATCTCCGCACCGCATCCGCATTGAAGAGCGGTTTGTGGTAAACCGGGAGCTGATTTCCGAAGAGAACTTTGTCCGGCTGGTTAATGTGCTGGTGGATTATGTGGAGGCTCTGAGCGGCCCTGAGCAGGCCCTCACACCCACTTTTTTTGAACTCGTGACCGCCATGGCCTGGCTGCATTTTCTGGAACAGCAGGTGGACATCGCTGTGCTGGAAGTGGGACTGGGCGGTCGACTGGATTCAACAAATCTATGCCAGCCACTGGTCACGGCGATCACCAGTATTTCTCTGGATCATACACGTCTGCTGGGAGAGACTGTGGAATTGATCACACGTGAAAAAGCGGGCATCATCAAACCGAACATTCCGGTCGTGACATCCGTGAAAGATCCTGCCTGTCTGGATGTGAGCCGGGAGCGGGCACAGGAACATGGCTGTAACTTGATTCGACTCGGAAATGATTTTGATTTTGAACTTCGCCGCTCCTGGAAACCAGAGAACCGAAAGCAGCAGTTGCAGATCACGCTCCCTGCTCATGCAAATGATCACATCCTGGATGTCGAGTTTTCCAAACCCGGCCTGGTTTACGGAGAAAATATTGCTCTGGCCGCTGCAGCCGCCACGGAACTCTCCCGACAGGGATGGAACATCACTTCTGCCCAGATTGCTAAAGCCTCGGAGGAGGTCAGCCTGCCACTCCGTTTTGAGATCATTCACGAACAGCCTCTGGTGATAGTTGATGCCGCTCATAACCCGGCATCCATCCGACAACTGATTAACACTGTCAATTCATCATTTCCTGCGAAGAGAGTTTACTGGCTGTTGAGTATTTCCCGTGATAAGGATATTGAAGGAATTGTCCGTGAGTTTCAGGGAGTCGAGACGATTCTGGTCAGCCAGTATCTGGGGAATGTCCGGGCAAGCTCAGCGGAAGAATTGTCCTGCCTTTTTGAGGCTCAGGGGATTCAGACACTGGCAGTGACCAACTCACCTGAAGAATCCCTCGCTGCGGTCCAGCGTTGGGCTGGGCCAGACGATGTGATTGTGGGAACCGGTTCTCTTTTTTATGCCTCTGAACTCAGGGAACGGATTCTGGCGAAAGGAATGTCCAGCAATCACTCTGCTTCGGGCCGAATTGATGAGTTAGCCAGTCATTCAACATCCGGGCAGATCTAGGCAGGGGAATCGGGAAACAGTGTGATGAAAGAGGAATTGACTGGACTGCTCGTCATTGACAAACCGCAAGGAGTCACATCACGTGATGTGGTTAATCGTGTCCAGTCTGCATTGAAAGTGAAACGCTGCGGTCATGCCGGAACACTCGATCCTCTGGCAACCGGCGTACTGGTTGTCTGTGTTGGCCGGGCAACCCGACTGGTTTCCTTTGTTCAGCAGATGAAGAAGTATTACAGGGGATCGTTTCGCTTTGGGCTGACCAGTGACACGGATGATATTGAGGGAGAAGTTCAGGAGGTCAGCCATTTTGCTCTTCCGGAACGTTCGCTGGTCGAAGATGCACTCAATTCATTTGTGGGCAACATTCAGCAGGTTCCGCCGAAATATTCTGCGG
Source organism: Planctomycetaceae bacterium (assembly GCA_020426065.1). GTDB lineage: Bacteria > Planctomycetota > Planctomycetia > Planctomycetales > Planctomycetaceae > Rubinisphaera. Next base: position 8,611 of record JAGQQT010000003.1, read on the forward strand.
TGATGGTCTCCGGCAAGCGTGCATATGACCTGGCTCGTCAGGGGAAAACATTTGAACTCCAGGCCAGGGAAGTGCAGATCGAGCGTGTGGAGTTGCTCGAATATAACCCTCCTGACTGGACAATTGATCTGGAATGCGGTTCAGGAACTTATGTCCGCTCCCTTGGGCGCGATCTGGGTGAACAGTTTGGATGTGGAGCAGTGATGACTGCATTACGCAGGACCGCTATCGGTTCCTTTCGAGCGGAACAGGCTATCAGCTGGGAAGAATTGTTACGGCCCGATCTTTCACAACGCTTGCGTCCCAGTCGGGATGCTGTTTCCCATCTTCCGGTACTGAACGTCGATGATCAGACGGCAAAACTGCTTTGTCATGGAAGAAAGATTGTCTTTCCGGAACTTGTCCACTCTGATTATTCAGAGGTTGCCGTGCTGGATCCATCCCACCAGCTGATCTGTGTCGCTCACAGGGAAGAATCAGGTTTGCTCAAGCCGAAAATTGTCTTGCAGTCAAATGCTGGAAACGAGTAAACCGTCTGCATAATGATGTGGCAGCGTTGCCCGCTGTTACGACAGTTCTGGATGAAATTCTCTTAACGCAAGGGCGATAATCGTTTGGCCTCGAATTTGCTGTTGCCTGATTTTCAATCAGAATTACAATTGGTTGAAAATAACCAGAAACATAACTTGGCTCGCATATGTTTTCCAAATATCAACTGCCGGCATGCTTCGATGAACTGATCAGCCCGGAGCATCAGGTTCGCTTCCCCTCCGTATCAGAACCACTCAGTGCTCTCGGTTATGAACAACTGCTCGCACGGCAGCGGATTACAGAAGAACGATTACGAGACCTTGGAATCACCTTCGCTGTGTACGGGCATGCCGATGGTGCCGAGAAGGTCTGGCCTTTTGACATTCTGCCCCGGGTCATCAGCCAGGATGAGTGGACTGGCATCGATAAGGGGTTGCGACAGCGCATCTACGCGTTGAACCTGTTTATTGATGATGTGTACAACGATCGAAAGATCATTCGGGACCGCATCATACCCGAAGAAATGCTGCAGACCGCAGCCACATTTCGTAAGGAGTGTGTGGGACATCGTCCGCCACATGGTGTCTGGACGCACATTACTGGAACAGATCTCATTCGCCATAAAGATGGCAAATACTACGTCCTGGAAGATAACCTCCGCTGTCCTTCGGGGGTGAGTTATGTGCTGGAAAACCGTGAAGTCATGAAGCGGGTTCTGCCGGAACTGTTTCTGGGCAACACAGTCGCTCCGGTTGAAGAATACCCGGAAGCCCTGCTGGAAAGTCTGATCGCAACCGCTCCTCCAGGAGTGGACAATCCTGTTGTCGTGGTCCTGACCCCCGGAATATATAACTCAGCCTATTTCGAACACTGCTTCCTGGCTCAGCAGATGGGAGTGGAACTGGTGCAGGGGCCAGACCTGGTTGTTCAGGGCGATTTCGTTTACATGAAAACCACCCGGGGACTTGAAAAAGTTGATGTCATCTACCGCCGAATTGATGACACATTCCTGGACCCACTCACATTCAATCCCGACTCGATGATTGGCGTGCCCGGTTTGATGGATGTTCATCGAAAAGGCAATGTTACTCTCGCCAATGCACCAGGGACTGGGGTGGCCGACGACAAGGCGATCTACGCCTACGTTCCGGAAATCATCAAATATTATCTCAACGAGGATCCGATCCTCAGTAATGTTCCCACCTACATTTGTGCCGATCCAGAGCAACGGAGCCACGTACTGGCCAACATCACTGAGATGGTTGTCAAACCGACCAATGAGGCTGGTGGATACGGTATTGTGCTGGGACCTAGAGCATCCAAACAGGAACTTGAGGATTGTAAAGCAGCCATTCTGGACGATCCCCGCAACTATATCGCCCAGCCATTCCTGCAGCTTTCAACCGTTCCTACACTTTGCCCGGATGGAATTGAGCCACGCCATGTCGATTTGCGCCCCTTCATCCTGCTGGACGGAACCGGTGCCGACAACATCTACGTCCTGCCAGGTGGTTTGACCCGGGTGGCGCTGGTCAAGAATTCAATGATCGTCAACTCCTCTCAGGGAGGTGGCAGTAAAGATACGTGGGTCCTGGGCTGATCCTCATTTTTCACCAGAAAGTCAAACAATGCTGAGCCGAGTCGCCGATTCAATCTTCTGGATGAATCGCTACATTGAGCGAGCAGAAAACGTCGCCCGGTTTATCGACGTGAACCAGAAATTAACTCTCGGTTTCCGTGCGGGCATGATGCAGCAGTGGGAACCTCTGATTCAGACAACCGGAGATACCGAACTGTTCAAGGAGTTGTACGGCGAAGAGTACACCCAGGAGAATGTGGTCCGCTTTCTCGCGTTTGATGCCCGCAATCCGAATTCCATTCTGACCTGCACAGATCTGGCCAGAGAAAACGCCCGCCAGATCCGAGATAATCTCACTGCTCCCATGTGGGAGGCCATCAATAAATTCTATCTCAAGATTCATCACTATCCGGCCAACTCACATACGTTCGCCAATCCTCAGCACATGCTGGACATCGTGAAGGCACAGTCACAGTTGATTGAGGGGGCGACTTCCCTGACACTCCGCAGAAGTGAAGCCTGGAACATCAGCCGCCTGGGAAGGCTGATTGAGCGGGCCGATAAGACGTCCCGGATTCTGGATGTCAAATATTACATCCTGCTCCCCAGTGTGCAGCATGTGGGGAGCGACCTGGATATCGTCCAGTGGTCCGCACTGCTGGATTCCGCTTCTGCTCTGCAGATGTACCGGAAAACCTGCGGCCGAATTCAGCGGAAAGCAGTGGTCAAGTTCCTGCTTCTGGACCGGCTCTTCCCCCGCTCCTTGCACTATTGCCTCGTGAATGCCGATGAAGCCCTCCGCTTTATTTCGGGATCACTCCCCAATGTGTTTTCCAATCCGGCTGAGCAGTTGCTCGGACGGATGAAAACCAACATGGATTACGCTTCCGTGGATGAAATCATCGAGTCAGGATTGCACGAGTTCATTGATGCATTCCAGCGCCAGTTAAACGATCTGGGGGAAGCGATTCGGGATACCTTCTATGGCAACACCAGCACCATTACCCAGTCTCAAACGCAGTATTCCTATTGAGTTTGACCGTTCTGGCTAAAGTTGCGGCTCGCTAACTGAACTCACTCAAGTCGTGTATTCTGAATTGAGTCGAACGTAGTCGGTTGTCAGATCGCTGGTCCAGATGCGCCAGCGGCCTTCACCCTGGGTGAGGGTGATATCCAGAACGACATCACCAGTTTGCATGGAGGCACTGATTTTCGATTCATCAAATGCCACTGGCTTCCCTTTCTTGAACACAGCATGCCGGTTAATAGCCAGGGAAACATCGGCTTCAGAATCGAGACAGCCGGTTCGTCCGCAGGCCGAAACAATTCTTCCCCAGTTGGGATCGTTGCCTGCGATGGCGGTTTTGACCAGAACATCATTGGCCACTTCACGGGCAATGATTTCCGCCTCTTCGAAGTTGCGTGCTCCTTCAACATCCACAGTGACGAAGTGACTCGCTCCTTCGGCATCCCGGATAATCATCTGAGCCAGGTCTACGCACATCTTCATCAGGGCTGCCTGGAACTGGGCCACATCCCCTCGATCTTTCAATCGGACTCCCGACTTCCCATTGGCAAGCAGCAGGACTGAGTCACTGGTGCTGGTGTGCCCGTCCACACTGATACAATTGAACGACTGGTTCACGGCGACTGGTAACAGGTTTTCCGCTTGATCGGAATCCAGGGTCAGATCGGTCATGATTACCGCCAGCATCGTCGCCATATTGGGGGCAATCATCGCTGCTCCCTTGGCGACACCCGTCAATGTCACTCTGCCGGTTTCCAGATCCACATCGCGGGTGATCAGTTTGGCATAGGTATCGGTTGTCATCATCGCTGTGGCAGCGCTGGTGATTCCGGCTTCATCTCCAGTAGCCGTTGCCACTGCTTCGGGAAGTTTCTGGGAAATCTTTTCGACGGGGAGCTGAACCCCAATCACGCCTGTTGAGCAGACCAGTATCTGATCCGCTTCACAGCCAATTTGAGCAGCCAGTTCGGCTGTCATTCTTTCCGCAGTGGCAATTCCCTCCGGCCCGGTACAGGCATTGGCATTCCCGGAGTTGATAATCACTCCCCGGATTTTCTGGGAGGGTAGACGTTTGCGTGAGACCTGCACCGGGGCCCCGGAAACCCGGTTAGTGGTAAAGACACCCGCGGCCGCACAGGACGTTTCAGAAAGAAAAATCGCCAGATCCCGTTTGCTGGCATTGGATTTGATACCACAACAGGTGCCGCTGGCTCGAAAACCTTCTGGCAAACCGGGGGAGCGATCACGCGACATGGTGAAAGTTTCTCATTAACATGAAAGGGAAAGGATCATTTTTCTGGATGATCCTGGCCAGTACAAATTCTGCTGGCGTTTCATCACTGGACAGTATCGTAATGAAAACCGGCTCACTGTGCACGTATTTCCCCAGTCCGTTCTCGAATTGATTCCTCAGGTCGAAGCGTATCTCGATCAGGCCACGCAGTTTGACGATCAAACACCCGTACGTCTCAAAGAAGCGATCCGTTACAGCCTGCTGGCGGGGGGAAAGCGGTTACGTCCCGTTCTGCTGCTGCTCTGCTACCGGCTCGGAAAAACAGACAGTGATGACTGTCTTAGAGCCGCGCTGCCGGCAGCCGCTGCGCTCGAAATGATTCACACGTATTCACTCATTCATGATGATCTGCCGGCGATGGACGATGACGATCTGCGTCGTGGTCGCCCCACCTGTCATATCCAGTTTGATGAGGCCACGGCCATTCTGGCTGGTGATGGTCTTCTAACACTGGCGTTTGAAACACTGGCCACTGGCTTAAATGAACCGGCCCTGATTTCCGCGTGTTGCCGGGAACTGGCCATTGCCTCCGGAGTGGCAGGGATGGTTGGCGGACAACAGGCGGACCTGGAAGCCGAATCCTGTCCCGAATCACTCCGCACGCTCGATCAGTTGCGAGGTATTCATCGCCGAAAAACAGGGGCCCTGATTCGTTCGGCCTGCCGAATGGGCGGAATTCTTGCCAAAGTCACTCCCGAACAGTTGCAATCCTTCACGACATACGGAGAAGCAATCGGCCTGGCATTTCAGATCGCAGATGATCTGCTCGATGAGACCGGAACCACTGAGAACATGGGCAAACGGGTCGCAAAAGACCAGAATCGGGAAAAAATGACCTATCCCGGTCTGATGGGACTGGAAAACAGTCGTCAACTGGCAAAACAGCTGGTGGAGTCTGCAATCGACGCCTTGAGAATTTTTCCGGGACAAACCGCTGCATTGGAGTGGCTGGCTCGGTATAGTATTGAACGAGACCGTTGAATTTGCAGCTGGTGAACAGACAGTCAAAACCTGGTTGTACGGATTCACCCTGGTGGTATTTTCTCGATTGGAAAACATGTGATGGAATACGAACTGTTACCGCTCATCTCCTCGCCACAGGATCTGCGTACGCTCAATGATGAGCAACTCGAGAAGCTCGCTTCGGAAATCCGGGAAGCCCTCTGCCAGATTGTGGAAACCAAACCCGCCCACTTTGCCAGCAATCTGGGTGTGGTCGAACTCTGCCTGGCCCTGCACCTGGTTTTTGATTTTTCACGGGACCGACTGCTCTGGGATACCGGTCACCAGATTTATCCACACAAATTAATCACCGGACGATTTCCCCAGTTTCTTTCCATCCGGGATCGGGGTGGTTTGATGGGTTTCCCCAATCCCCGGGAAAGTCCATACGATCTGTTTATGACCGGACACGCTGGCTCTTCCGTTTCAACCGTACTGGGCATGAAAACGGCTGATGACCTGCTCGGAGAATCCGATCGGAAATCGGTAGCCGTAATCGGCGATGGAGCATTGCCTTCCGGTGTTGTCTTTGAAGCTTTCAACAACGCTGCCGGTTTGAACAAGGATCTGCTGGTCATTCTCAATGACAACAAGATGGGAATCTGCCCGCGAGTTGGTGGGCTGGCTGAGTACCTGGATAAAGCCCGCGTCGCTCCCTTTTACAATGGGCTGAAACGGGATGTCGCCTGGGTGTTGAACAAACTCCCGATGGTCGGCGATTCAACCGTAAAGGGGATTTCCACTTTCAAGGATGCCGTCAAAACACTTCTGCATGGCGGGATGCTGTTTGAACAGCTTGGCTTCCGCTACATCGGCCCAATTGACGGGCATGATTTGCGGTCACTTCGCAAGCATCTGGAAATGGTCAAGGACATTAAAGGTCCGACCTTGCTCCACGTGTTTACCGATAAAGGAAAAGGGTTCCAGCCAGCGTGTGAGGATCCAGTCAAATTCCATTCCCCCTCTCCGTTTGAGCGGACGCCGGAAGGTTTTGCCATTCCTCGCGTTCAGGGAAAATCAGTCAGCTATACCGAAATCGCCAGTGAAACGATTTATCGTCAAATGAAACAGGACGAAAAAGTTGTCGTCCTCACCGCCGCCATGTGTGCGGGGAATAACCTGGAAAAAGTGCGGGATGAACTGCCGGATCGCTTCTTTGATACCGGGATCTGTGAAGCCCACGCGGTTGCTTTTGCCGCGGGCATGGCCAAGTCGGGAATGAAGCCGATCGTCGATATTTACAGCACGTTCCTCCAGCGCAGTTTCGATCACATTTTCCAGGAAGTCGCCCTGCAGAATCTGCCGGTGACCTTCTGCATGGATCGGGCTGGTTTGTGCGGTCCGGATGGCCCCACGCATCACGGGGTGTTCGATAACACTTACATGCGGGCCTTCCCCAACATCACGGTGATGGCTCCGGGAGATTCTCAGGATCTGGAAGCCATGATTCCCTTTGCGGTCAATCATGATGGGCCGGTTTCAATCCGCTATCCCAAAACGACCGCCGAAGTCGTGCCGCGTGATACGTCTTTTGCTCCGATCGAGTATGGGAAAAGTGAAGTCATCAGCTGGGGCAATGATGTGGCCATCGTTTGCTTTGGTGGACTGCTGTCAGAATGTCTCAAGGCGGCGGACAAGCTGTCCAAGGACGGCATTGATATCGGTTTGATCAATGCCCGTTTCCTCCGCCCGCTCGATACCGATGTCATCCTCAAGGCGATTCGCAGCTGCGAGGTTGTGATCACCGTAGAAGAAAACACTCTGTGTGGTGGATTCGGTTCGACTGTTCTGGAATGTGCCAACGATGCAGGACTTTCGACCCAGAATGTCCGTCGGCTGGGGATTCCAGACCGCTTCATCGAACATGGCGACCGGGCAACTCTGCTGGCGGAACTGGGACTGAATGCCTCCGGCTTCATTCGGGTTGTTCGCGAGATGCTCGAATGGCAATCCTCTGATTCCCCCGTCGCTTCCTGATGTGAGACTGGTGGCACGCTCAGAATGGAACGAAGCAGAATAATGGACATGGTCGTTCCAGGCTGTTTGTTTGATAAGTTTCTAAACCAAATGACTGAGTGGTTAATGAGCCGCAAGGCGCTAGCCGCGGGTCGTTTTGAGTTGGACATTCAACAGCAAACACCCGCGGTATCCGGCTCATTTCATGAAACTTTTTCCAGTCCCATCAGAATGATATTGAAGGCAGATGCATGAAAATTGCTGGCGTGCAGTTGGACATTTCTCTTGGTCAGATCGAGCAGAATCTGGCCTCCATGGATCAGATGATCGCTGAAGCGGCCTCCAATGGTGCTCAACTGGTGATCTTCCCCGAATGCACGCTTACCGGATACTGCTTTGATTCTCTGGATGAAGCACGCGAGTATTCCCAGCCAGCAAATGGAACTGCTGCCCGATCTGTTGTCGAACTCTGTCAACAACACCAGGTTCACTCTGTCTACGGATTTCTGGAATCTGATGGAGACAGGGTTTTCAACGCATGTTCTCTGGTTGGGCCGGAGGGAGTCATTTCCACTTATCGCAAGGTCCACCTGCCTTACCTGGGGATCGATCGATTCACAACTTACGGGGATCGGCCATTTGAAGTAGCCAGCATGCCGGGGCTGAATGTGGGCATGAATATCTGTTATGACGCCGCTTTTCCTGAGGCGGCCCGCTGTTTGACCCTGCTGAGAGCGGATCTGATTGCCTTGCCCACCAACTGGCCACCGGGAGCGGAGTGTATGTCGCCGGCAGTCATCTGCACGCGGGCCATGGAAAATAAGGTCTATTACGCGGCGATCAATCGAATCGGAACCGAACGGGGCGTTACATTTATTGGCCGCAGTTGTATCTGTGGTCCAAACGGTGAAATCCTGGCCGCCGCAGCAGACACCGAACAAACCATCCTGTACGCTGAAATTGATGTCAACATTCCCCGTGACAAACATGTGATTCGCCGCAAAGGATTGCATGAAATTGATCGACTGGCAGATCGGCGACCGGAATGCTATCACCCGCTGACCGAGCCACATCAACTCACGACACCCCGGATGAGACTGGGGGCGAAGTCGGATACATAACGGACAATTCCAGTTCGACTGCTCCACCACAGATTCGAGATACGATTCATGAAACGCTATCGGATCATTGATGGTTATAACTTTCTGCATGCGGCCGGAATGATGCCCCGGAAAATTGATGGGGAAACACTCGAACGGGCCCGCAGTCAACTGGTCCGCTATCTCTCCGTGCGATTGACCGATCAGGAACGTGCTCTGACCACGCTTGTGTTTGATGTGAACCAGAATCTCGGGAATCTGACGGCCCGCAAAGTCGAAGCAGGCATGACGATTTTGCTGGCGATCAATTATCCCGATGCCGATTCACTCATTGAAGAGCTGCTGAAATCACACTCTGCTCCAAAGCAGGTCACGGTCATTTCCAGCGATCATCGACTGCATCGGGCAGCCAGAGCGCGCCGGGCAACGCCCGTGGACAGCGAAGTTTTTTATCGCCTCATGGAGGAACGCGAGATCCTGCCCACTTCCCAGGAAACGGATGCCAACTCCATCGAGATGGAAACGGTTTCCGATCTCGAAGTGGAAATGTGGCAGCAGCGAATTCAACAGTTATTTGATGAGTAGAGTGCTTCCCGGATCAGTTCAAATCAGCGGGGAATATTCTGCATCAGCAAGTCGATCGCGCGGCTGTATTCCAGCATCGCCTGTTTAAGCTTCTGTCCAGAGAAGGTGTTGTTGGCCTGTTCGATTTTCCGGTCACAGGCTTCCAGGTCGACTTTCCACTGATACGTTACAGCCGTTTCACGAATCTTCTCTGTCGCATCCTTCAGCTTCTGGACACTGGCAGCAGACAATCTCAAGGCTGCTGTCCGATAAGGGCGGAAGAAGACGGTTGAATTGCCCTCTTCATCGATTTCATAGTCTCCGTAGCTGCCGGGCTGGCCATTGCGTTTCTTGCCGATCTGGTATCCGGCAAACAGCAGTGCCGCTGAAACCATTCCACTGAGTGCTGCCGGAATTGCCCACTGATGATAGGAGAGGAGCCCGGCCGCTACTCCAAACAATAGAGTACCCGCGAAGAGGGCTGGCTGAAGTAAAGGCGAGGTCTCAACGGGGATGGGATAATCTGCAGTCGGAGGAGGAGTGACCGACCCATCCTGCCTGGTGACTCGAATAATGATCACAGTGCAGTTGTCCGCACCACCCCGCAGATTTGCCAGGTTTGTCAGGAGCTTGACCGCATCCGGAACAGGCAGGTGCTTGGCGTAGGTACCAATCTCAACATCACTCACATACTTTGTCAGTCCATCCGAACAGATGATGAATACATCTCCAGGCATGTATTCGAAAGGACCTTCAATATCGATCCGGACGGAGGGGTCCGGTCCCAGGCACCGAGTCAGTACGTGACTGTATTTTTCAGCAGGAAGTTCCGCTTCGTCAGGTTGGCGACGGCGGCGGAGGCGTTGTTCCCAGCCAACAGTGTGATCGAAAGTCAGTTGATCAATCCGCTCATCCCGGACTCGATAGATCCGGCTGTCTCCCACGTGTCCAACCAGATAACCTTCCGCAAAGGCGACCAGCGCAGAGCAGGTCGTTCCGAGGCGTTTGAAATCCCGGTTCCGGTTTCCGATTTCAAAGACAGACCGGTTCGCTTCCTGAAAAGCATCATGCAGGGCATCAGCTGGCTGTTCGAGCCCGGATTTGAAGTAGACGTGCGGGAGTGTATCCAGAGCGGATTTGCTGGCCAGTTCGCCAACCTCATGCCCCCCCATGCCATCCGCCACGGCAAACAGATGGCCCCGTGTCAGCCACAGCGTTTCCTCAGGACACAGTGTGATGCTGTAGTTGTCTTCGTTGTTCTGACGCTTCATCCCCACATCACTGCGGGAAGCGTATTGAAACTTGGGAGTCCATTGCATGGGAAAACAACATCAATCTAACCATCACTAACAGAAACGTATCCAGCGTCTGTCCGTCTGGTCGCAAAGGGAAGAGAGGATCTTCAGGCAGGAACCTGATCACTGGGGAAATAACTACAGATTTCCGCAGATTCGTATTAAAATAGCGAGCAGTCAGACAGGAATCTATCTGGACTCAATCCTCGGGTGCTTTCTGGAACTGCTTTGACAAAAAATCTCCAGATGGAGAAAAGAAATCTCAATAGCTGCCGCCCATTCTGTTCCCGATTTTATAGTGGCAGACAGGAGAAAAGGAATTCATAAATGATAGAGGATCAGGTATCAAACCCCCATTTCAGCTTGAGACAGGGGCTTTTCAGTATTCTGGCTGTGTTCATTGCTTTCTTTGGATTGGCAGTTTCACGCTGTCAGGCTGAAAACGAGGTCCTGGCTGCATTTCTCAGTGCTGTCGAACGGGGGCAGATGGAGGAACTCACTTCCATGCTGCATCCGAAACTGGTCTCCCAGGTTGATGCTCCTGTTTTGGAGGCCTGGTTGCAGGCGGTTGCGTTTCGACTGGGCCGGGTGGAGGTAGTTTCCCCGGGGACTCTCATTGCTTCGGAAGATCGGGAGGAAACTTCAGCTGCGGTTCAGTTTTCCAAGGGAACGGCCACTGTCAGCCTTGTTTCCATTCAGTCCCAGATCGTTTCCTTTGAAGTTCAGTCCGAATCAATGACGAACTGGTTTTCACGGCCAACTTCCCTGAAAATCTACCGGGAGCGGGTTGAGCAGTTCATTCAATCCCTGCTCAATGAAGAAGACAGTACCTGTCTGGAACTCCTGCATCCTGAGGTTGCGGAGAAATTATCCCCCAGTCAGCTGGGGACATACCGCAGCAGTCTGCAAACGTCAGCTGGCCAGATCACTGCTACCCAGTTCCATCATGCCAACCTCACCATTCAGGAGGATGAACGACTCAGTCAGATGGAACTGATTTATCAGCTGACCGGCTCCAAGAGAACGGTAGAAGCCAGCTTTGTCATTCGATTTCGCGGCATGAGGGGCGAAATCGTTGGATTTCAGGTCCGATAGTGGTGTAATCACATTGTTTTTGACCGACTCACGAAGTCTTTCACAGGTTTGTTGGCCTGATCTTCATGTGTCTTTCACCCCATCTCATCTGCCTGGAAGCAACACGAGTACGTGACAAAAGACGCGGAATGATGACATTCCGCGTCTGATGCGTTTTCATGTTCTGCAGCAACAGCAGTGTCGACTACTCAGCCGTTTCGAATTCAATAAACGGGCTCAGACGGCGAGCTTTATCCAGAATCGCCTGCTTTTCGCTGTCGCTTTTGACAGCCTGATATCGGGCACGCAGCTTCTGCAGCTTCACTTTACGGGTCCGGCGGCGAGAAAGTTCACGATCACGTTCAGTACGGGGCATTGTTAACAGCAGCCTCTGTTCAAATAGGATTCAGTGTCCGAGGGGAACGATCCAGCACACACTAGAAGGATATGCAAAAGGATCTGAATTCCATACCAACAGGATCAACACATCTGTCCAGTGTTACTCCTTTGCTCAATTCCCTGAGCAAACTCGGAAAATCAGTCCAATATCCTAACCAAGATTGTGGATCTGGTCAAATCTCAAAGCAGAACTCCCACAGGCATGTTGACGGAAAACCTTCCGTTTACAAAATCTCTAGAAAAGGGCCTGTTTTGCAGTGGAAATGGAGCTCTTTTCCGTCAGAACTCCTCTCGCGTTCCCCGCTGCTTTTCGCTACGATTTGTCCAGATCGGGATAAGTCGCTGATCCAGCGGAAAAACCTGCCAGAGGACGGGCAGGGGATTCAGGTCGAACTGTTCCGGATTCAATTGTATCAGATTCACAAAAAGGAGTTTGTGAGTTCATGAGCCTGGCTGCGACTGGACGTCCCGGCCCGATCACGGTTCTCGGCGAAATCGTCATGCGACCTGTGATTGTGGTGGGCGATTTTTCCCTCTTTTGTGCGATGACCATCATCTGGGTGTTCCGTCGTCGCCCGCAGTCCCACGTTCTCTGGGCGAATCTGTATCAGATTGGCGTTGAGAGTCTCCCGGTCGTGGTGGTTACCGGCGGATTTATCGGGATGGTGCTGGCCGTCCAGTCTTACGATCAACTCCGCATGATGCATCTGGAATCGCATCTCGGTTCGGTTGTCAATATGACCCTCGTTAAGGAACTCGGTCCGGTTCTTGCCGCAACCATGCTGGCCGGACGGGTGGGATCCGCCATCGCTGCCGAATTGGGAACGATGCGGGTGACCGAGCAGATTGATGCTCTGGAAGCGCTCGGTGCCAATCCGATTCATTACCTGGTTGTTCCCCGCTTCCTCGGCTGTGTGCTCTTGATTCCCCTGCTGACAATTGTGGCCGATGTGTTCGGCATGATCTGCGGCTGGATGTTCTCGGTCTCGGTGCTGCATATCAACAGCTATTACTACTGGGCCCATACTTATCACTACATCGGGCTGCTGGATGTCTACTCTGGCATTATCAAAAGCCTGTTTTTTGGGGCCGCCATTGCTCTGGTTGCCTGCCATCGCGGATTTCATGCCAGAGCAGGAGCTCAAGGTGTCGGGACCGCTGCCACCCAGACGTTTGTGTTTTCATTCGTTCTGATTCTGTTCATCGATTTTCTGGCCGGGTTAATCCTCTCGCAGGTTTACATCTGGCTGAATCCTTAATGCGACTGACTCAACCACATTTACGGAAACCGTTACGTGAATTCCCGAACTTATCACCCGGAACCACTGTTTGAACTGATGGGCGTGAGCCGCTCGTTTGGTTCTCAACACGTGTTGCGGGAGATCGACCTGGCCGTCTATCCGGGGGAAACTCTTGTTCTGATTGGGGAAAGTGGTTGTGGAAAAAGCGTGACAACCAAACTGCTGGCCGGAATGTTGAAGCCTTCTGCTGGTCAGGTGCACTGGCATGGGCAGAATGTGGCGACCATGTCGGAAGCCCAGAAAAGAGACGGTCGGCTCAGGATTGGTTACCTGTTTCAGTCGGGAGCGTTGTTCGACAGCATGAATGTGTTTGACAACGTTTCCTTTGGTTTGAGGCAGATGGGAAGGGCTTCGGCAACTGATATCCGGGAGATCGTGATGCAGCGGCTCAGAGATGTCGGTTTGACGTCCGATGTGGCCCGCAAAATGCCTGCCGAGCTTTCCGGCGGAATGCGGAAACGGGTGGGACTTGCCCGGGCTCTGGCATTGTCTCCCGAAATCATGATCTACGATGAACCAACCACCGGGCTCGATCCGGTGATGTCCGATGTGATCAACGAGCTGATTCTCTCCATTCGGGATCAGGGGCAGGTGACCAGCATCGTCGTGACTCACGATATGCACACGGTCAAAAAAGTGGCGGACCGGGTTGTCATGCTCTTTCCGCTGGCCCGGCTCGAAGGATTTGAACAGCAGAAGATCTTTGAAGGAACCGTCGAGGAAGCATTTCACTCCAGTGATCCCCGTGTTTACTCGTTTGTCCATGGAGATGCCAGCAGCAGATTGCACGAACTGAACGCTGCATGATTCCGGACCGCCTCGAGTCCTGAAAACGAAAACTGAATACTGAAATCAACAGGCAACTTTGAACTTATGTCCGAACGACAACTTCAATTTCGAGTTGGGCTCTTCGTCATCATCTCTGTCGTGATTGGCGTCTGCCTGACCATTCAGTTTGGAAAACTCAATACCTACTGGGAGCCCCGCTACCTGGTCGGGATTGAGTTTGAAGAACTCTCGGGTGTCCAGCAGGGAACACCCGTCCTGCAGTCCGGCATTCCCATTGGCCAGGTCCACTCGGTGACGATCAATCGCAAATCTCGAAGGGTGATGGTTGTGGCCGAGATCCGGGAACGGCACACCCTTGCCGCCGATTCCAAGGCGAGACTGATCCAGTCTCTCCTGGGGGATGCTCACATTGATTTTTCCATTGGGGCCAGTCAGGAAGTGTGTCGTCCCGGCACGATTTTTCAGGGCGAAATGCCTCACGATCCGCTCGCCGCTGTACAGGAGTTGGAACTCCGCATGGAAGAAACCATGCGGTCTTTCACGGTTACCAGCCAGGAATGGCAGAAAGTGGCTCGCAATGTGAATGCCATTGTGGAAACCAACCAGGGATCGATCGAAGAAATGGTTGAGAAGGCGGCCGTTTCCTTGCAGGCATTGACGGTTGCCATGCAGAAAGCCTCCGTCACGCTCGATCAGGCCAATCACTTCATTGCTGATCCCGAGCTGCAGATTTCCGTCAAGCAGGCCATGCTTGCATTGCCCCAACTCGTCCAGCAGACCGATCTGCTTATCCGGCAAACCCAGCAGACCATTCAGACCACCAACTCCGCGGTTGGCTCACTGGGCAACACCATGAGCAATCTCGAAACCGTCACCGCTCCGCTGGCTGCCAATTCCGAAAACCTGGTCCTCAAGCTCAACTCCAGTCTGAACTCACTGGACCAGACGCTCACCCAGCTGGCCCGCTTCAGCACCCAGCTCAATGAAGGGGAAGGCTCGATCCAGCGACTCTCAACCGATCCGCAGCTCTATCAGAACCTGCAGGTCTCCTCCGCCGCTCTGGCTTCGCTGCTCCGGAACCTCGAACCAATCATGCGGGACATGCGGATCTTCAGCGACAAAGTCGCCCGTCATCCGGAAGTCCTGGGCGTGAGTGGTTACCTGAAAGGCTCCTCAGGAATCAAGGAAGCCACCATCACCCCCGCCTCCGCCACCGCTCCCAGCAACATCCGCGGCTACCCACAACCAATGCCGTAAGAGATTGTGGCTTGAAAAGTTTCCGGTATAAGGCTGATTGATTATCTCGTGAGTCTGCATATTGAGTACGAGTAACAATTTCACAGTTCTCGAAGTTCATAGCCAGATTTTCTGATCATTTCATGCTCGTTGGCTTTGCCTGGCTTAAAAGCTCGCTTCGATCTTCTCTGAGAGCGAGAGAGACTCCTCTGTTGAGTAGCAACAATGATTAATGTTTGCTGAAATTGAAGATTAATACATGAGATATCAAATGAGGTAGAGAAAAAATCCTTGCAGAAATGTTGGTGAAATCATGAAGCGACATGAAGTGCTTGGCTTTGTCCTGCCAGAAAGTTATGAATGGCAAATTGAATGTTTTCGGGAAGAACGGATTGAGAATGAAGTACTATTGCTAAGAGAGAACTGTACTCAGCATTTTGTGCGTCAACAACAAATCAGCGTTACTATTCAAGAAGCAGTATTCGCTCATCTCGGTTACGAACCAGAATCTGGGTTAAAAGAGCGAATTGAAACTACTGCAGCTCAGGCTGTGGAGTATTTTGGTGGAGACTGGTGGAAGCTATCCTTGTCTCGAGGCTACGACCGCTCTGATGCGCCATATGTTGATCGGGAGAATCAGGTGCCTCCCAAGTCCTGGAGTTCTACATTCGTTTATGGTCTTCTGGCTTGTTGCTGGTCTGGCCGCTGGGACCGAGCTGAGAGCATTGCGAGTTGGGTTGATGATCGAGTCGCACGTGGATTCACTCAGAAAACTAACACCGATCCGGAATTAACATTGTATTTGTTGATTGCATCAATGCTTCGAGATAAGCCATTAGGCTGTCATCTGGACTTGAAAAAGTATTCGCCCCAAAAACTGAACGCATGGAAACGTTGTCATTTCGAGCTGGCCGTTGCCATCGATGATCGATCTGATAATGTTCCTCAACTAATCGAGAAGGCTGGCAAGCAGTTCCTCAGAACTGGCTTGGAAAAGGTTCCTAGTTTTTTGTACTGGGTTGATGTCAACTTAGCCTTGCTGTGGGCTGTTGCTGACAGGAGAAATTTAGCCCTGCCTGTTATTAATTCTAAACTTGATGCCATCATGCCACGTCGTGAAACAATCACTGGAAATGAGATGTTTACTGGAAAAGCCGAGGCATCACCTCTGTTAGAAATTGACGAGCTCGATGAAGGATTGATGCAGGCACTGGCAGATTTCGATGGCAATGCAGTCCAGAAGCTTCTTCAGTCAGGGGCAAATCCACATCGTCAGAAAAAATGGGAATGTTTCAATCTGCCTAAATCTGCGACACCACAGCTGCTGGTCAAAGCGTTGTGTAACATTCGTCAGGGTGCAAATGTCAAATTGAAATCCCTTGGTAAGGCTGCCCAGATGTTTATTCAGGCGGCTAAATTGAGTTATTCAGGTGATGAAATCGATGAGACGATTCAGTTCTTCTGCGAGCTACTCAAAATTCCGTCAGTCGAAATTGATTCAGAAGTCACGAAGAAGATTGATAAAGACCGTGGTCTGTTTGGCGAGGTCCCTGCCAACCTTGTAACAACCATTCGCGAGGTGGGGCCATTTGAGGGTGCAGGGATTGCCTTGCATCTTCAGCATGTGGGAATGTTTTATCAGGCTGTCAGACAAATGGATGACATCAACGCTGTAATTAAAGATGAAACAATCCTGCATGAAGCAATCTTTTTTGCTATGCCGGAAATGATTCAGGCGGCTTTACATGCCGGTGCTCAGGCAAACATCCCAGTAACTCTGGGGGTTCTAAGTTCGCCAGGAATTACCGCTTTGGAGTTGGCAGAACGATTTGCAGATGGACAACCAAGAAAAGACAAGCTGGACAAAACGGTGAGGAGAATTTTGAAGCAACTTCTCAAGGAAAAAGGAGAGCAGATTGTTGCGAAAAATACTGCTGAGATTTTCCAGTTACTCAAAAAGAGTTGATCGACTCTTTTTGGATCAAACCGAATTTCCTCATGAAGACCGATTGGCT
>JAGQQT010000400.1 GCA_020426065.1 Planctomycetaceae bacterium
CAGCCTGGCGGATTCTGCCCTGATGCAGTCTGATCAGACCAACGAACTGCTGACTCGTCATCCCCGCCGCAGACTGAATGCAGAGGCGTTACGGGACAGCATGTTGCAGGCCAGCCGCACACTGGATCTCTCTCCGGCAGAAGGCTCCCTGATCCGGCATCGGGACATCCTGGTGAACCTGGCGGGAAATCTGCATGAGCCGACCCGTCACCGCAGTGTGTATCTGTGTTATCTGAGAAACTCTCCTCCGCCCGAACTGGCTGCCTTCAATCTGCCGGAATTCACGAGTGTGACCGGCAAACGGGATCAGAGTACGGTGCCGGGGCAGGCCCTTTATCTGTATAACAATCCATTTGTAATTCAGCAGGCAGAAGAGATTGCTGCCGATCTGCTTTCCGGGGAAGGGACTCCCGGACAGTTTGTTGAACTGGCGTATCAGCAGATCCTGGGCAGAAATCCCCGTCCAGAGGAACGGAAACGAGCCGATACCTATCTAAAGCAGACCCAGACAGAACTGAAAGATGAAGTCCGAGTCTGGGCCAGTTTTTGTCAGGCCCTGCTGATGACCAATGAATTCCGCTATGTCGATTAACTTCAAAACGGAAACCGGATCCATGTCGCAATTACGAAGAACGATGCTGCAAACCGTTTCCTGCGGCTTTGGCTATCTGGCTTTGCAGGCTCTGTGCGGCAAACCGGCAGCGGCCAGTTCGGGAAATGATCTGACCGAGAAAGTCCCGCACTTCACTGCGAAAGCGAAGCGGGTCATCTTTCTGTGCATGAGCGGCGGCCCCGCTCACATGGATACGTTTGACTACAAACCGCAAACCGGTGATAAACCTCATCCCGGTTCGGTGTTCAACTTCAGTCAGCATGGTGAGAGTGGCTTGTGGATTTCCGAACTGCTGCCGGAAACCGCCCGGCACGCCGATGAACTGTGCGTGCTCAATGGCATGCACGCCGACACCACCATTCATGCCCAGTCATTCCTGCAGCTGCATACTGGTGATCGTCTGCGGGAACGCCCCAGCCTGGGATCGTGGGTCACGTATGGACTGGGCACGGAAAACCAGAATCTGCCCGGATTCCTGAGTTTCAACACCTCGAAAAGCTCGGTCTACTCCAGCGCCTTCCTCCCTTCCATTTACAATGGAACTCCCATCGGCGTGAATGGGGAGGACATGACCAAAGCCACCATCAGCAACGTTCAGAATCAGCATCTGCCTTATGCGGCTCAGAAGCGCCAGCTGGAATTGCTGCAGAGCATGAACGGACAGCACCTGCAGGAACGGGAAGGGGATCCTCAGCTTGAAAGCGTGATCAAGTCGATGGAACTTGGCTTCCGGATGCAGATGTCCGCTCCAGATCTGCTCGATTTGAGTTCCGAAACACAACAGACGCTCGAACGTTATCGGGTCGGACAGAACCAGCAGCAGATCGGCACCTGTAAACCGAGCGATTTTGGTCGGCAATGTCTGCTGGCACGCCGCTTTGCCGAGGCGGGAGTCCGGTTTATTGAAGTCAATCATGGCAGCTGGGACCAGCACAAGAATCACCGTCGAGACCTGACAGCCAACTGCCAGGCAACCGATGCTCCGATCGCCGCTCTGCTGGATGATCTGAAGGAGCGGGGGATGCTGGATGACACACTGGTCGTCTGGGGTGGAGAATTCGGCCGTCCCGGCATTACTCCGGGTGATGACAAGAACAAGGATGAGACCGGCCACAACTCGCGCGGGTTTACGTTCTGGATGGCGGGCGCGGGGGTAAAACGGGGTCATGTCCACGGCAAGACCAACGATACCGGAGCCCAGGCAGTCGAAGGCAAGGTCCACTTCCGCGACCTGCACGCAACCATTCTGCATGCATTGGGACTGCCCCCCAATGACCTGAAGTTCTGGCACGCAGGTCGCGAACACCGTATCACCGGCCCTGAAGGGGGCAAAGTGGTCAACGAGCTGTTTGCGTGACAGATCGCCTGACAATGTGATGACTCAGCGGAATTTTCTGCTCCCTGCTGGCGAGCGGTTTTCTTTCCCGGCGTAAAGCACTACTATCGCTCGAAATGGGGAGCTGTTTCCCACTTCTTGGTCATCAGGATTGCGATTCTGGTGAAGTCATTTCGTGCCGTTATTGTGAATTTCCTGCCCATGTCTACTCGACCCCATGTGCTGATCAGTGCGTTTGGCGATGAAGCCGCCAACACTAAATTCATCGTGGAACAGCTGGCCGTCCTCTCGAGCCTGGGACTGAAATATTACAGCCCCCGTTTCGTGGATGTTGTCGGCAACGGGGAAGTCAAACATACAGTGGATCTGTCCGCTGAGGAGCTGTCGCGGATGAGCCAGGTCCAGAAGGACTATGGCATGCAGGTCACCAGCATCGGAGCCCGGCTGGGCAAGGTGAAACTGCTGGATGTGGAAGATGGTTCCCACAACAAGTACGTGGATCCCCAGGAGTATCTCAAGGGTGAAGTGCAGCGGACGATTGATGCGGGTCTGGCCCTGGGTGCCAAACTGATTCGTGGCTTTTCGTTTTACCATCCGCAGAAAGAGGCTCCGGAAGGATACGTGAACGCAGCGGCGGATCGTCTGGGGCCGATTGTGGAAGCATGTGCGAAGGCCGGAGTGATTTTCGGGCTGGAAGTGGAAGCCAATCTGATCGGGCAGAATGGTCGGATGCTGGCTAAACTGGCCGAGCAGGTCAATCATCCCAACATGGTCTGCATTTTCGATGGCGGGAATCTCTCGACACAAAACATGTCTCCCGTGCAGGTGTTTGACGAATACGTTGCGATGCGGGAGCACACCGGCTGGATCCACATCAAGGATTACCGGATCGATCCCGGCCTGGTCTGGACGGGCGTGGTGGATGAAGACCGTTTGAAGAATTTTGTTCCGGCTGATGTGGGTGATTCCGGTCACGAAGCCATTTTCCGCGATCTGGCCAAGGTCCTGCCCGAGAAAAACAAAACCCTGCAGGCCATGGGAGTGCCGGGCTTCTTCCTCGAACTCGAACCTCACTTGAAAGGTGGAGGACAGTTCGGCGGATTCAGCGGGCCGGATGGAATGGGTGTTGCTGTGCGAGCGTTGTGTCGGTTGCTTGACTACACAGGAATTGATTATGACCTTCGCACGATGGATGACATTGTTGCAGCACGCGGATTTTAATCGTCACACCAGAACCTGACAGCGGGATTGGAGCGAGCGGCCAGCCACAATGTACTGGCTGCTCCCGGGCAATATGGAATCGCTCATCATTCTCATTTCCGGCACAGTGACAGGCATTGTGGCGGGTCTGTTTGGTGTGGGAGGCAGTTTTCTGCTGGTTCCCCTGCTGGGGATTGCGACATCGATTCCCATGGAAATCATCGTGGGCAGTTGTGCCTGCCAGGTTCTCGGACCGGCCACTGCGGCGACCCTGTCTTACCAACCCCGGCTGCGGGATTTTCGCGTTCCTCTCACGCTGCTGGGGGGAATTGTGATGGGCACGATTATCGGCTCGAATACTCTGCATTCCCTGCACAAGAGTGTGGCCGTCAATCCGCAGGTGATCGAGAACGCGGTTCAGGTGGGATACATTGGTGTTCTGCTGTTGGTCAGTCTGCTGCAATTGCTGGAAACGATTGCCTGGCATTCACACCGCCCGCTCGGAATCGGCTGGGCACGCTGCAAATGGCTGCCTCCAACGTGTGAAATCTTCGGGCGGAATCGACGTCACAAGGTTTCCCTGATCACGCTGGCCGGGTTTGGTTTGGGCGTGGGATTTCTCTCCGGATTTCTTGGCTTGAGCGGAGGAATCGTTCTGGTTCCAGGACTTCACTACGCATTTGGAGTTCCCACCAAGCGCAGTGTGACAATGTCCATGATTCTGGTCTGGCTGATCGCGATTCAGGCAACGTGCGTCCACTGTCTGTATGAGCGAGTGGATCTGCAGATTGTGATGCTGCTGCTGGTTGGCGGAACTGTAGGAGCACGTGTTGGGGCGAAAATCAGCTCAAAAATGGCGGGTCCTTCCCTGAGAAGGCACTTTGCCTGGCTTACACTCGGATGTGCACTGGCTCTCATTCTTCACCAGATTTGGGGTTCTGCAGGTTGAATCGGTTTCCCGGAAATGATGATTGAAACCCACCTCAACCCTTCATAGACTGAAGGAAATTTCACCCACCCCGGCAGTTGTCTTGCAGTACACAGGCATGCAGAAATCGCTCTTTCCGATCACCTGGTCCATCCCTGCTGGAACGCTGTTTGCCACGCGGATTCGGATCAGCGTTTATTATGTCCTGCTGTTGATTCTGATGACCCGCTACGACGCCAGTCTTGTGCTGGCGCTGACAGGGATCTTTCTGGTCAGCACACTGTTTCACGAACTGGTGGGACATGTGCTGATGGCACGCTCCACCGGTGGGCACGGCTCCGAAGTTCTGCTCT
>JAGQQT010000401.1 GCA_020426065.1 Planctomycetaceae bacterium
TCTCTGGCTGCACTCACTTTTCAGTGCAGTTGATTTTCCCCACGATTCTCCGCCTGCTGCAGTGTTACCGGCCAGCCGGGGAACTGATTCTCCGCATTCTCTTCGGTCGCATCGATCAGGAAACGGAAGGAATTGATTTCGTAGGTTTTCGCTTTGGGATCGATCACGACCAGGCCAAAGCCACTGCCTTTCTGATGGGCCACTTCATAGCGGCCTTTTTTACTGGCTACCTCAGGGTTTCCCACCGCATAGACATAAACCTTGTTTCCCAGGCCATCGAGATACTCGCCGGTATCAGGCAGGCCATGTTCCGGACGATTCTTGTGAGGCATACCGATTTCATCGGGTCGCCACCAGCGGGGATATCCCGCGGCAATGGCCGGAGTACAGAATGACCAGTTGCTGTCTCGCTGCTGATGAACCCCATACTGACAGAGTGATGTCAGATGCTGATCTCCATTGATATGCAGCGCCATGGAGGGACGCAGAATATCAATGGCATGGTTTCTTGGAGTTTGCGGCCATCCACCTGAATCAAGGTCCGCTTTCAGATATCCGTTGTATCCGCCGTGATGTGTGGCCACACCGGCAAACACGGTTTGACTCAGCAGAACCTTGATGGAGTGACCGCGCCAGTCTTCTGACCAGGCTTTCAGAAATTTCTCCTGACGTTCCCCCAGCAGGACCAGTCCCGGTTTATCGAGTACAGAGGTATCGAAGTCAGGATCCATGACATGATCCGCCCGTCCGCTGCCCGTCTCAACGCGGTCAGGGCCACTTTTCCACTGGCGGTCTCCCAGGACGGCAAAACTGACGCCACCGTAAACCATATCACCGTAATAGACACTGATATTCTGTGCGACCGGCGTTGGGTCATAATAATCGGGATGATGCCCGGCATTCGTTTTATGAACGACATTCACCATGCGGGCAGGCTCGCGATATCCGCCCGTGGAAGATTCACTTCCCGGTGGCATCGCCAGGCCCCCTTCACCCCAGATATTCCCCTGGAACACATCGTGATCATCCGGAATACACAGGGTAGGGCGGTCTTTCATTGCTTCCCGGAAAGCCCAGCCATGCTGATAGAATTTTCGCAGATAATTGAGAATCGCTGGCTCGGCCGGATCCCGGATGATGCCGAACCCCCCATGATTTTCGTAGAGCTGATCCCCTGAGAAATACAGCATGTCCGGATCAAGTCGGACCAGGTTATCCGCGACAGGAGCATAGGGAAACGCGTAATCGTTCTGGCAGGTCAACGCCCCCAGCCGCAATGGACGGTCTTTGGGATTGGCTTTAATCTTGCCGCCCCACACGTGCTCAACCGTTTTGCCATCGCTCTGCTCTTCGACATAAATCGTACGATACGCCACCTCCCTGGTTTCATTCCAGTTGGGAATGCGGAATGTGGCCACCCAGGCATCGGGATCCAGCGTCTGCGTGCCGAGCGTTTTCCACGCTCCATTTTCCTGAACCTGCAGTTCGACCTCCTTGCGATCCTGCTTGCCCAGCGGGCCAGTCAAGGCACTCAGTTTGAGCACAAATCCCTCATCCGAGCGGGAATCACTCAGGGAATACATGGTCCACAGCAGCGGACCAAAGGTCTGTTCCGGGCGAACCGTGAATGCCGGGCCACTGACTTCCCAGTTCTCGAAGCCAAAGCGGCCCCCTTTTGTCTTGCGACGTTCGACTCCAAAGCTGTTGACTACAGAAACATGGCCCCGCACATAAACCGGCATGGCGTCATGGGACACTTTCCCCAGAACCTGACCTCCTTCGCCCGCTTCGGACACAGTCAGTGTCAGTTCGTACTTTTCCCCCTTGGGCGTCCCTTTCAACTCCAGCCGAACGGGAAACCGGGGAGCCTCGGACAAGGCCTTCCGAGTCCGACCAACATAGATTTCCTTCCCGGCCACCCCGATATCGATCCCGGAACTCACAAAAGCATGAGCCCTGTAGTCATCAATATCCGCCTTGGAGCCAATGCGAAATCCGACTCCTTCCTGAACTTCCGGCTTCTCCAGCTCATGAACCGTCACGGACATCGTAAACGGCTGGTCTGTCTCGGTCAGCTGATGGGTCAACAGCTTGATATTGCGATTCCCGCCAGTGGAAAGACATTCGGCAACCCCATTTTTGACCTGCCAGTTTTCCATCGGGTTTGCCCAGACTTCTCCTCCCAGCCAGACCCGATCATGCATCAGATGCCATTTGCTGGTGAATTCCCCGGATGTATTTTCGACCGGAGCAGCCGTGAGGGATCCTGTGGTTGTCCACCCGAGTGAACCTGCTCCCAGTCCCAGCAGTTTCAATGCAAGTCGTCGTGAAAATGAAGCCATGTTGTCTGTCCCCTCTCAATACGATGGATATGATTCCTTTTCAGTGTAAAGGCTTCCCGGCTGATTTCCCAGCCTTGATTGACTTGCCTTCCACCTCCGGAATGTATCCAAACGCAATCCGATCCGGTGCATGTTCGAGCACTTCGTGCATCGCTCCCAGGTACAACGCATCCGTTCCCAGTTTCTCATTGATGGCGTCCATCACCCGGGCAATCCGGGTCCGCCGCTGCTGTTCGGGAAACAGCAGGGGACCACAGCTTTGAGATGATTTCAGGCCGTGCAGGGTGACCGAAACCCTGAACGGAGTTTCCGTAAACGGAAATCCTCTCCACAGCAACTCCAATGCTCCCACCATCGCCTGAGTGTCCTGGATGTATCCCAGCCTGGTGGTAACCGTCCAGCGGGGAGAACCGAGAAAATCCACCTGGACAGTCATCATTCCTGCCCAGTAGTTGATTCCCCGCAGGCGGCGGCCCGCCTTGTGAATCAGCCGAACGAGCACACTGTAAGCTCCTTTTAATGTTCGTAACTGTGGCGGAAGCACGTGCTGATGCCCCACGGTCCGGCGTTTGGTGGGGGCTTCCTCAATATCCTCTCCCCGCAGCAGATGCCACCAGCGTTCTCCCACCACACCTCCCCAGATCTCCCGCAGTCTGTCCCGCGGGGAATCCAGCAGTTGAGCGGTCGTGTAAATTCCCGCCGCTCGAAACCGTCGCAGCATGCGGGAGCCAATTCCCGGGAAATCATCCAGCTGCAGCGTTGCGAGCCGCTCCCGCAGTTCATCCTGACGCAGCAGGACCAGACCATCCGGCTTCTGCATTTCAGCGGCCACCTTGGCCAGCAGACGATTGGGAGCCAGACCAACCGAACTGATCATCATCTCGCCAACCTGTGCCCGAATGGCCCGTTTCACCTGCTGACCCACCGCCAGGGCAGAGCGGGAATCCTGCTCCCGTTCATCCAGCTGACACGACATCTCATCAATCGAATGCACCTGGTAAACCGGCAGCACCGAGTCGACCGCTTTCACAATCCGTTTATGAAAATGGACGTACTGTTCGGTGCGTGAAAGGACAAACTGGATTCCGGGACACAATTCCCGGGCCTCCGCAACGGACGTTCCCGTCTTCACGCCAAAGCGTTTGGCTTCGTAGCTGGCCGCAATGCAGCATGTTGTTTCCGCCTGCAGAGGAATCACACCAATGGGACGTCCCCGCAAATGCGGCTGCAACTGCTGCTCCACCGAAGCGAAGTAGGAATTCATGTCCACAAATAGCCAGCGAGTTGTCATGCTCCGATTTTATCGGAAAGTATAATAATGTCCATTACTGTAATTATGAATATTTTTGTATGAGAGCAAACCTGAACGGTCACTGGCTTCACATTCTGAGCAGTTGAGGGGGAACAGAAAATTTTTTCCCCGTTTTTTCAGGGAGAAAGTGCCACATCGGCATTCGAGGGAGAACAGTCCGATCCCGAAACTGGTCGAAACGGCTTTGTGAGATTATGATGCAGCAGCGCGGCAAAGCAGGAAGTCTCGAAAGCCCGTTCGTTCCAGAAACATTAATCAGAGATTCATGACGAAGCATATTTTTGTTACCGGTGGCGTTGTCAGTTCCCTGGGAAAAGGGCTTACGTCCGCATCGATCGGCCTTCTTCTGGAGCGCCGGGGATTGCGGGTAAGGATGCAGAAGCTGGATCCGTATCTGAACGTCGATCCGGGCACCATGAGCCCTTATCAACATGGTGAGGTCTACGTTCTGGATGATGGGTCCGAGACCGATCTGGACCTGGGACACTACGAACGTTTTACGAACAGCCCGCTTTCACGCCGTTCCAACTACACAACCGGCCAGATTTATCAGTCGGTCATCGACAAGGAGCGTCGCGGGGAATACCTCGGGGCGACCGTTCAGGTCATTCCGCATGTGACCGACGAAATCAAGGAAGCCATCTTTTCGCTCTCCGGTCCCGATATCGATGTTGTGATCACGGAACTGGGAGGTACGGTCGGGGATATTGAGGGCCTGCCGTTTCTGGAAGCCATCCGCCAGGTTCCGCTC
>JAGQQT010000402.1 GCA_020426065.1 Planctomycetaceae bacterium
AGAGGCAAAATCTGCATTTCAGGGATAGAATTCAGACTGGCTGACACCTGCCGTGTGCACAAAAGAATACGTCAGCTGTGGTCTCTGACTTTAACAGATAAGGACAGTCCGATGGTGATCGATGAAATCATGAAAACCTGATGTCCCATCCATCGGTCAACATCTTGAAATCGCTCATCTGCTTGGTAGTTTAAATCCCTGCTGCACATCAGGATGTGTATTCACATCCTGTCAGGCAAAGTCTGGATATCCACTCTTTTAACGCCCCACGGAAGCACCTGCTTCGATGCGAATCATTCACCTTCCCTATTACCAGGACAATCCCTATCAGGATCTGTTGTCCGAGGCTCAGAGGGAAAGAGGGCATACCGTGAGTCCGGGGGGCGGGGGCGGAAGGTTTCTGAAAACAGCCCTGTTCAAATGGCGGGCGGATGTCCTGCATTTTCACTGGTTGCACCCCTACCTGTTAGGCAAGTCCTGGTACAGCACGGTTTATCGCAGTTGTTTTTTTCTGTTTGAACTGTTCGTCCTGCGACTGGCAGGGACAAAGCTGATCTGGACCATGCATAACGCCGTCAGTCATGACGCCCCGCATGTGCGGACGGAACTGTTTTTTCAAAAGCTGGCCGCTCGATCATTTGATGCCATTCTTGTTCATTCCCGACACGCAATGCAGTTATTGATCGACTCCACCGGAGTAAACCCGGAACGTGTCCTGGTCTATCCTCATCCCCATTACCCTCTCCACTCAGAAAATCCATTAAGTCAAAAGCAGGCACGGACAAATCTGGGGATCCCGGAGCAGGATCTGGTCTTCCTGTTTCTGGGGAGAATCCAGCCGTACAAAGGAGTTGAGCGACTCATCACCTGTTTTCGCAGGCTGGAAGGAACGCACTTGCGTCTGATGATTCGCGGTGGTTGTCCTGATGAGAAGCTGAAGCAGCTGATTCAGTCCCTGGCATTACAGGACTCCCGGATCGATCTGGAGTTTGGACATGTCGGGGAAACCCAGATTGAACAATATATGGCAGCATCGGACGCGGTTGTCTTTCCGTTTGAACGAATCCTGACTTCCGGCAGCGTGGTCCTGGCCTGTGGATACTCGCGACCAGTGATTGCTCCGGATCTCGGTGGTTTGTCTGAGCTGTTTTCTGAACCCTATCCGTTTCTGTATCAGGATGGGCCGACGGAAACCGGGGTTGACGCACTTGAAGACACGCTCCGCTCCGTGGCTGCCTCACGGGCAGAGTTATCTGGCTGGGGCAAAACCTGTTTCGAAGCAGTCCACGAGTCGACCTGGTCCGGCTATGCAGAAGTTCTGGATGCCATGTATTCCCAGTCCTCCAGAATTACAGTAAATCCAGAAACTGTGGTCAGTAATCTGAGCGTAAATTCTAAAATCGAAAGCTGATATGATGAATCAGAATCCTACACCATCCACAACGGTCTCCGAAGCCGTTCAGATTCAGCGCGATTATTACACTCGAACTGCTGAGCATTATGACGAAATGCATCTGGTGGATCAGGAGCATTATCGGGCGCTGGAGTGGACAACTGACCTGATGCGTCGATATCAGTTGGAGTCCGTGCTTGATGTCGGATGCGGCACGGGGCGGGGCGTCAAATACTTTCTTGATCGCGGATTTGATCCTGTCGGGATTGAACCAGTTCAGGCACTCCTCGATTCCGGTTGCCAGTCCTACGGACTCCCGCACGAACGAATGCAGCTGGGGAGCGGTGAACAGCTCCCGTTTGCCGATCGGCAGTTTGAAGTTTCGATTGAAATGGGAGTCCTGCACCACGTTCCCAGGCCGGAAAAGGTGGTCAGAGAGATGTTGCGGGTCACCAGTCGGCTTGTCTGCATTTCGGACAGTAACCGGTTTGGCCAGGGAAGATTTGCCGCTCGCCTGATCAAGTATGCTGCCTGGCATTGCGGATTGTGGCCGATGATTGATCTGATCCGGACACGCGGCAAAGGTTACACCATCTCGGAGGAGGATGGTCTGGCTTATTCCTACTCGGTTTATGATTCCTACTATCAACTCGCCGAATGGGCGGACCACATCTATGCCATTCCCACCTCGGCAATGACATCCCGCAGCTGGAGCAATCCGCTGCTGACATCCAGCCACGTCCTGCTGGTTGCTGAGCGAAACGCCGGGCGCTGAATATAAGGGTGGAAATCAGGAGGCCAGCATGAAGCCAGAATCATGTGTTCTGGTTTTTCTTCTTTCCTTTCGGTTTGTTGGCGCCGGGACGAGGTAATACCTGAGCGGAACGAGCCCATTCCCGCCATTGTTTCTGCATGCTATCAACCCGCTCCGGCTGCTCAGCAGCCAGGTTGTGCTGCTCGGTGCGATCGGTTGTCAGGTCAAACAGTTCCCACTCGCCATTGAGTCCCTCACGGACCAGCTTCCAGTTTTGAACTCGAATCGCCGCGTTTCCTTCATGCTCCCAGTAGAGGGGACGTTCCGGGAAAGTTCCTTCCTGCTGGAGCAGGGGACGCAGGCTTTCTCCCGCTAGTGGAGTGATTTCATGTCCCTGAAACTGTTTCGGATAAGTCGCTCCGGCCAGGTCTACGCAGGTGGCCATCAGGTCAATCAGATGAGTGGGGGTATCGATCCAGTTATCGGGATCAGGCTGGATGCCGTTCGGCCAGTAAGCGATCAAAGGGGTCGCAATGCCTCCCTCGTGATTGTAGTGCTTGTACTTTCGGAACGGCGTGTTATTCAGATGAGCCCAGCAACGCCCGATGAAGACGTTGGAATGAGGATCTCCGGGGTGCTCTCCTTCGTATCGTCCGGGAATACCTGCTTCTGCATTTCCTCCGTTATCGGACAGGAAAAGGATGAGTGTATTCTCGAGTGCTCCCCGCTCTTGAAGTCCCTGCACCAGGGTTCCGATGCTGTTATCAATTTCTTCGATCATGGCGGCATAAATCGCCATCATATCGTCATAGCGTTTCTGGTCTTCTGGTGAGAGAGACTCCCAGGCAGGGATCTGTTCCGGTCGCGGTTCGAGTTGCCACTCGGGTTTGATCAAACCCGATTTGAGTTGTCGGGCGTAGCGTTCTTCGTGGAGTTCGTCCCAGCCACGCAGGTACTTCCCACGATATTTGGCAATGGTCTGTTCTGGAGCCATGCAGGGAAAGTGCGGGGCCGTATGAGCAAAATACCAGAAAAAAGGGCGTTCGGATTTCAGGGCTTCATCGACGAACTTCAGTCCCTGCCGGGCCCACAAATCACAACCATACCAGGGTGGATTGAACTGGGGGTCATCCCGGTCAACTTCCACTCCATTCAGATAGAGCGACGTATTTCCTTTGGATCCGGTCTGATTGGAAAAGTGCAGTCCACCTGCTGGCAGGTTCAGGCTGCGTTCAAACCCCCGCTTGACCGGAGTCACACCATGTTCAAAACCGACATGCCATTTCCCTGTAACAGCTGTGAAATAGCCAGCCTGTCCCAGCACCTCCGCAATCGTGACACAGTTGTCCGTCAGCTGTCCGCGATATCCCGGCACCTGCTGGTCTGTGGTCATGTGACCAATTCCTGCCTGGTGTGAATACAGCCCAGTCAGCAGGCTGGCCCGGGTCGGACAGCAGCGGCCCGTGTTATAGAACTGGGAGAATTTGACTCCCCGCTCAGCGAGTTGATCCAGATGGGGCGTGGGAATTTCGGAACCGTACGGTCCGATATCAGAAAACCCCATGTCATCCACCATAATAATGATGATGTTGGGCTGAGAGTCTTTTTCGGGGGCGGCGAAAACGGTGGTCAACTGGAGCATACAGCAAACCAGGAATATTGAAATCATCGCGAAAACAGGATGCGACTGAGCAGATGAGCAGATACTTTTCATAAGGAGATCGCTTGGTTGAAAGGATAACCGAATACAGTGGATCGGCTCAGTATCAGGAATCAGATTGCCAGCGTCAATCAGCAGTCCTGAGAGAAAACCTGTTTCGGTGATAGAAAAATGCTTGCATCGAGAGTAACATTTTTTAATGAAGTCCGATGACGGGCTTTGTTGATCTGGTTTCTCTGACAAACTTCATCTGATCCTGTGGAGGTCGAAACGATGGTGTTTCACGCTCATCGCGCACTGCTGGTAGTGGGTTGCCTGGTTGCTTTGACGGCAACCTCACTGATGGCCAAAGAGCCGCAATTTGTTTCCCTGATGCCGAAAGGTGATCAGAACGGCTGGGAAAAAAGCGTAATCATCACGCCGGAAGGGTATCTGGATGGTGACGGTTGCTACATCGCCCGGGAGTTTTCTGATTTCACTCTGAAATTTGAATTCCTCCAGACACCAGGCGCTAACAGCGGTATGGGGATTCGAACCGTCAAAGGGGAAAACGCTGCCTACAGTGGAATGGAAATTCAGTGCCTGGAAGATACC
>JAGQQT010000403.1 GCA_020426065.1 Planctomycetaceae bacterium
TTGAATACGAGGCTGATGTGAATTATCCGGGCTCCCCGGACTCGCTCGAAGCTCCGGGCGGAAAAACCATCCGTCGGTTAAGACAGGCTTTGTCGCGGGATCCTGTCTTCCAGGACTGGCTCAGCTATCGGCCGCTGGGAACGATTCTGGCACAACTGCTGGGAACTCCGGTGACCTGTCCGCTGGCACATCACAACTGCATCATGACCAAACACCCGCGGTTCAGCAGTGATACGGGTTGGCATCGGGACACCCGGTTCTGGACTTTCCAGAGCGGAGAACTGGTTAACGCCTGGCTGGCACTGGGGGCAGAAACCACCAGAAATGGTTGTCTACAGGTCATACCGGGATCGCATCGGATGGAAATTGGCCCAGACCGACTGGATGCCGATCAGTTTCTGGATCGGGAGCATCCCCTCAATCAGCCACTATTCGAAACAGTTCAGACGGTGGAACTGCAGGCAGGTGATCTGCTCCTGTTTCACGCCCGGACCTTTCATGCTGCCACGCGAAACTACACCGATGAGACGAAGTATTCGCTGGTCTTTACTTTCCACGGACCTGAGAATGCTCCCAAGCCAGGTTCGAAATCTGCCAAATGCCCGGAGCTGATTCTGCCGGACTTGAGTTGAGCATTGTGCGAAAAAGAGCCAGTGAACCCTCGATCAGTCAGACATAATGATCCACCCGAATCTCTGCAGATAACGATTTTCATAAAATCCGGTCCACTCGCGTCGACTGCACTTGAAGTCAGAGAAAAACGACGGTAGTTTGCTGGATCATTTGATCATGCCAACTGGTAAGTCCAGTTTTTGAGTATGATTCTGTTGTGCGGTCGGACAACAATTGCTTGGGAGCATGTGGGTCTATGGCGAAAAATATGATTGTGGCCCAGTCGGGCGGGCCTTCCCCGGTTATCAATAACACGTTGCGGGGAATTGTCGAGACGGCCCGTCAGCTGGATGAGATCGGAACCGTGTATGGTGGGTGGCACGGAATTGAAGGGGTGCTGAAAGAAGAGCTGCTCAACCTGAGTGACCAGTGTCCGGACGAAATCGCTTTGCTGCGAACCACTCCTGCCGCCGGTTCTATCGGAACCTGCCGCTACAAGCTGAAGGATAAACAGAACGAAGACTTCGACCGGATCATCGAGATCTTCAAGGCCCACAACATTGGCTACTTCGTTTACATCGGCGGCAACGACTCGATGGACACTGCCAATAAAGTGGCCAATGTGGCTCGGGAACGTGGCCTGGATGTGGTCGGAATTGGTGGTCCCAAGACCATTGATAACGATGTCGGGGACAGTGAGTTCAAACTGATTGACCACACTCCCGGGTATGGAAGTACTGCCCGCTACTGGAGCAATTACATCCAGATGTCCAACGAGGAAAACAACGGAAGCTGCCCGGCAGATCCAGTCCTCGTATTGCAGGCTATGGGGCGGAAAATCGGTTACATCCCCGCGGCCGCTCGACTGGCGGACCCGAATCGGGAAATGCCGCTGCAGATTTATCTGGCTGAGCGGAAAGTCAATATCGAGCAGATTCGTGAAAACGTCAACAAGATGCTCAAAGAGCATGGCCGAGCGATTGTTGTCGTCAGCGAAGGACTGGATATCGAAGGGCTGGAGATTCCGGAAGAATTTGTGGTGCGGGATTCCTTCGGCCACGCGATGCTTTCCTCCAGCAAAACCACGGTTGCTCAGATGCTGACCAATGCTCTGAACGAAAAACCGCTGGCTGTCAAAGGAAAAGCCCGCTGCAACGTTTCCGGCACGCATCAGCGAAATGATATCGTGCATGCTTCCAACGTGGACCTGGCAGAAGCTTATTACGTGGGCCAGAAAGCCGCACTGCTGGCCGCCAATGGCGAGCACGGTTACATGGCTTCGATCTTGCGTTCGGACCGCGAAAATTACACCGTTGAGTATGGCAAAGCCCCGCTCTCGGAAGTGGCCAACAGCGAACGTCATTTCCCGAGTGAGTGGATTACGCCCTGCGGAACGGACGTGACGGATGAGTTCGTCAAGTACGCCCGCCCGCTGATCGGTGACAACTGGGTGAGCGTGCCGATTATTGATGGACGGATTCGCCTGGCACGCATGAAGCCAATTTTTGCAGATCAGAAACTGGACAAGTACGTTCCCCAGGCTGATCGCTAAGCGATCTTCTTTTACAGACTCCACTCCCGTGGTGCCAGCATCCTGGCCCACTGGAGTGTTTTTCATAGTTCGTACAACTGAACCTGCCTCCGGGATCTGGCCGGAGAAATCTTTTTCACATTGAAATCTAATCGGGGCTGGATATGGCTGTCACATTTTCGAAGAGCAAAAATTTCCTGGTCGGGATTGATTCCGACGGATGTGCTTTTGATTCGATGGAAATCAAGCACAAGGAATGTTTCATTCCGAACTTCATCAAACACTTTGGCCTGCAGGCAATTTCCCGCTTTGCCCGGGAGACGGCCGAGTTTACGAATCTGTATTCCAAAACTCGTGGTGCCAACCGGTTCGTTTCGTACCTGCTGGCGATCGATATGCTGAAAGATCGTCCGGAAGTCCAGGCCCGGAATGTGACACTCCCTCAACTGCAGGGACTGCGAGACTGGATTGCCCGGGAATCGAAACTGGGTACGAAGACGATCAAACCGGAAGCGGAAAAGACCGGCGATCCGGACCTGAAACTGTGCTACGAATGGTCCGCGGCCGTGGACAAGGCCGTGGCCGATATGGTGGAAGGCGTGCCGCCGTTTCCAGGTGTGAAGTCCGCCCTGGAAAAGCTGAACGAGCAGGCCGATATCATTGTCTGTTCCGCCACGCCGACCGGAGCCCTGCAGGCCGAGTGGACCGAACACGGGATTGCTGGACAGGTCAAAGAGATCTGTGGCCAGGAAGCGGGAAACAAAACCGAAATTCTGACCGGTGCCAAGGCCCTTGGTTATGAGCCCGAGAACATGCTCATGATTGGCGATGCTCCGGGGGATATGAAAGCAGCCCTGGCAGTGGGCGCCTGTTTTTACCCGATCAATCCCGGACATGAAGAAAAGAGCTGGGAACGGTTCAATGCCGAAGCACTGGCGAAGTTCTTCGCAGGTGAATATCGTGGAGCGTATATGGACAAGATGATTGCTGAGTTCGAAACCTACCTGCCGGAAAAACCGAACTGGAAATAGAACTCCATCGAGCCTTGTCGGTCTGACATTCAGAAAAAAGTAACCAGTCAGATTCACCCTCCCTTGGTGAGGGTCGGCACAGCCGGAGAGGGAGAATGAACACATACGGTGATATTTCTCTGGACCGGATGGTGAGAGCGGTGGAAAAAGTACGCGAACGACTCATCAAAGTCACTACTCTGTTGAATGCTGCCAATATTCCCTATGCCCTGGTTGGTGGGAATGCCGTGGCAGCATGGGTATCAAGGGTGGATGAAGCAGCCGTTCGAAACACCAGGGATGTGGACATCCTGATTCGCAGGAGTGATCTGAATCAGGTCATTCAAGTTCTGGAACAGGCCGACTTTGTTTTTCGCCACGCTGCGGGAATCGACATGTTCCTGGATGGACCGGAAGCCAAAGCTCGCGACGCCGTCTATCTTGTTTACGCAGAGGAGAAAGTGCGGCAGGATTATCTGTTACCGACTCCTGCAGTGAGCGAATCGGAATGGAGCGAGCAAATCCGGATCCTGAGCCTGGAGGCACTGGTCCGCATGAAACTGACTTCGTTTCGGGATAAAGACAAAACCCATTTAAGAGATTTTCTGGAACTCGGGTTGCTGGATGAATCCTGGGTCGGACGTTATCCCAAAGAATTGGGAACAAGGCTGCAGCAACTGATTGATGATCCGGACGGATAACGGATTTCGAAATTCACTCCTTTGAACTGGTACAAAACAACTTTTAATTCCTCTTACGCAGAGTCGAGAAACATGAAACATGACATTGGTCTGATTGGTCTGGCGGTGATGGGGCAGAACCTGGTTCTGAACATGGCCAACAATGGTTTTTCAGTGGGGGTTTATAACCGCACCACAGCCACAACAGATGAGTTTGTTGGTGGTCTGCCTGATCGTCCTCAAGACGTGGTTCATGCAGGAACTGCTGATCGGATTGCCGGTTACCATACCATCGAAGAGTTTGTAGCGAACCTGAAAACACCCCGTCGCGTGATGATCATGGTCAAGGCCGGTGCTCCGGTTGATGCGGTGATCGATCAGATCAAACCACACCTGGAGAAGGGGGACATCCTGATCGATGGCGGGAACTCGGAGTACTCCGACACCAACCGCCGCGACAAGCAGTTGCGGGAAGAAGGCTTCCGCTTCATCGGCACCGGTGTTTCCGGCGGTGAAGAAGGGGCACTCAAAGGGCCCAGCATCATGCCCGGTGGTCATGCC
>JAGQQT010000404.1 GCA_020426065.1 Planctomycetaceae bacterium
CCGATGCCTCAGCGAAGTCAGTCGACAACAGCCCTGCAGGCCTTGAACCTGTTTAACAGTCCGTTTGTGATCGAGCGGGCAGACGTGATTGCCAAACGAATTGAAGGCCAGACTGCTGGTAACCCGGCAGACCAGGTCGAGCAGATGTTTGAACTGGTGCTGGGGCGGCCCCCCGAACAAACCGAACGCTCAGCCGCAATGGATGTGATTCAACAGCACGGGCTTTCGGTTCTGAGTCGGGTGTTGCTCAACAGTAACGAATTCCTGTTCCTGCCCTGATGACAGGAACCCGATGACAAAAAACGATCGGAGAGAAATGTGAGTGAGCAGATTTCTGAAACCGGATGGTCGATGCTCAATCGGCGGAACTTTCTGGAACAGACCGTGACCGGATTGTCCTCGATTGCGCTGACCTCACTGCTCAATCAGGAATCGCTGCTGGCGGCAACCCGTCCCGTGATTGATCCTGCCCAACCGCACGCTCCTCGACAAAGCCCGTTTCGCGGTGCGGCCAAAAATGTCCTGGTCATCTTTTGTGCGGGGGCCTGCAGCCAGCTCGAAACCTATGATTTCAAACCGGAACTCATCAAACATGATGGCCAGCCTCTGAAAGATGGCCCGGCGGTCACCTTCCAGGGTCCATCAGGAAATCTGGCCAGACCACAATATGAATTTCGGCCACGTGGTGAATCCGGGAAGATGGTCTCCGACATGATCCCGCACATGGCCGAACTGGTTGATGACATTTCTTTCATTCATTCTCTGACCAGCAAATCGAACACTCACGGACCGGCCGAAAATTATCTTTCCACCGGCTTCGTGCTGGATGGTTTCCCGAGCATGGGAGCATGGGTGACTTACGCACTCGGAACGGAGAATCAGAATCTCCCGGCATTCGTTGCCATTCCCGATCCCCGGGGCGTGCCCCAGGCGAGTGTGAATAACTGGGGCCCCGGTTTTCTTCCCGCGGTCTTTCAGGGAACGCCGTTCAGTTCCACACAACCCATCCAGAACCTGACTGCTCCGGAAACGGTTTCTTTGAATCAGGATCTGGCGGCCCGGGAGTTACTGCAGTTGATCAATCGGGAACATCTGCAGCGAAATCCAGGAGACAGCGAACTGGCTGCGCGGATTGCCAGCTATGAACTGGCTGCGCGGATGCAACTCTCGGTACCTGAAATCAGCGATCTGAGCACGGAATCTTCCACCACGCTGAAAATGTACGGTGCCGATTCGAACAACGCTGACAAAGCAGCGTTTGCCAGGAACTGCATTCTTTCACGCCGGCTCATTGAGCAGGGTGTCCGGTTTGTCCAGATTTTCAATGGAGCCTATGCCAGCGGCGGTAAGCTCAACTGGGATGGACATCAGAAGCTGAAAGAACAATATGATGTGCATGGCGAAATCATGGACCAGCCGGTCGCAGCCCTGTTCAAGGATCTGAAGCAGCGGGGGCTGCTGGAAGAAACACTGGTTGTGTGGTGCACCGAATTTGGTCGGATGCCGATGTTCCAGAAAGGAGCACAGGGGCGCGACCACAATCCACAGGGCTTTACCGCCTGGCTGGGAGGAGCGGGCATCAAGCCGGGAGTGAGCTATGGTGCAACCGATGAACTCGGCTTCAAGGCGGTAGAAAATGTGTCGAGCGTGCACGACCTCCACGCCACCATGCTGCACCTGCTGGGACTGGATCACACGCAATTAACATTCCGTCACAACGGACTGGAACGCCGCCTGACCGATGTCCACGGCCACGTGATCAAAGAGGTCCTGGCCTGATCCGGTCCCTCATTGCAGTGGTGACCTGCAACCTGTGTTGGATGGAATGAGAAGACGGATTTCTACGGGGAAATGCGTTATGATGGATGAGATCGCATTGACTCTCTGAAGAAGGTGCTGAGGCCGACCTCCTGAACAGTAAGGCTGCGAAATGAATCGCATTCATCAATTCATGATCCCGTTGCTGCTGATGGCCACATGGAGCCCGCAGCCTGTCTTTTCCGCATCTGAGCCCGTTGATTATGTCACTCAAGTCAAACCGATTCTGCGCGAACGCTGTTTCACCTGCCATGGCTCACTCAAGCAGGAATCCGGACTCCGTCTCGATACGGCTGCACTCATCAAACAGGGAGGAGATGCCGGCGCAGCGATCACGCTCAATGAAGCTCCAGAAAACAGTCTGCTGATCCAGCGGGTGAAGGAATCCGATCCTGCCTTGCGGATGCCACCAGAACATGAAGGCGGACCGCTCACGCCCGAACAGATTCAGATTCTTCAGCAGTGGATTGCAGCGGGAGCACAAGCACCTGAAGGGGAAGTGTCCGAGAAAGATCCCCGACAGCACTGGGCATTTCAACCCGTCATCAAGCCCGTCGTTCCGGAAGTCTCGCATCAACAGTGGGCCGACAATCCCATTGATGCCTTTATCGCCCAGGGACATGAGAAACAGGGACTCACTGCCCAGCAGGATGCCCCCCGCCTGCAGTTACTCAGAAGGTTGCACTTCGACCTGACTGGCCTTCCCCCAACGGCGGCAGAGATCGAAACCTGCCTGCTGGATCCCTCAGAAGAATGGTACGAAAAAACGGTCGACCGATTGCTGGCCGACCCGCGCCATGGTCAGCGCTGGGCTCGTCATTGGATGGATATCTGGCGTTACAGCGACTGGTGGGGCCTGGGAACACAACTGCGAAACAGTCAACCACACATCTGGCACTGGCGGGACTGGATTGTCGAGTCGCTTAATGAGGATACGCCTTATGATGAAATGGTGCGGCTGATGCTGGCGGCCGATGAAATCGCCCCCACCGATCAAGATCAGTTACGAGCCACCGGCTTCCTGGCCAGAAACTATTACATCTTCAATCGGATGCGGTGGATGGATGAAACGGTCGAGCATGTCGGCAAGGGATTTCTCGGCCTCACGCTCAACTGCGCCAAGTGTCATGATCACAAGTTTGACCCGATCGATCAGGTTGACTACTACCGCCTCCGGGCATTCTTCGAACCGTACCTGGTCCGGCTCGATATGGTTCCCGGAGAAGTGGATCTCAATCGGGATGGTATCCCCCGCAGCTTCGATGCCCTCCTGGAGGAACCGACTTATCGCTACATTCGTGGAGACGAAGCACGGCCCGATCAAACCCAGGTCATCCAGCCTGGCATTCCGGAGCTACTGGCGTTTGCACCTCTCGAAATCCGGGAGATCGAGCTGCCACCCGTTGCCTCACAACCGGAACGCCAGCCATGGGTCCTGGAAAATCACATTGCCGCTGCCCAAACCCGTCTGGCCCAGGCAGAGCAGAAGTTGCTCGCCGCTCAAAAGGCACTGGAAAAAGCAAAAGCCCTCGATCCCCCGAGACCTCCTCAACACAAAGACACTCCGGGCTTTGCTCCGCTGCTGGAAGACTTCGCGCAGCTCGACCCTGCCCGCTGGAAGCTGGTCAATGGGGAATGGTCGCATGCCCCCGGCTCAATCAGGCAAACTGCAGATGGACCGCAGCGTTCGATTCTCCAGCTCATGCAGGAGATTCCGCAGGACTTCGAGGCCCGGCTTCGTTTCCGCCTGCATGGAGGAAGCCAGTACCGCAGCATTGGAATCGCTTTCGACTCCACGGGAGAGGAATCTCGTGACCCCCACTTCCTGATCTACGCCAGTGGACACCTTCCGGGACAAAAGGTGCAGGCCGCTTTCGATCAGAACGGAACCTGGCAGTATCCGGGTGACGGAAGAACGGCTATCTCGCTGGAGCTGGAAACTGACTACACGCTCCATTTACAGGTACGAGACAGGTTGATGAATGTCTCGCTCAATGGAGAGCCGATGCTCGCCTGGCGTGCTCCGGTGCCCCGGCACCCCGGTTTGCTGCAGCTGATTACATTTGATGCCCTGGCAACATTCTTCGAGTTTCAGATTTCCGAACTCCCCGCAGAAACAACTTTGCGGGAACCAGGTTCGGCCACAGGGAATTCTCTGAAACAGGCGGAGTCCAATCTCAAGCTGGCCAAACTGGACCGGGAAATCGCGCAGGCTGAACTGGACAGCATTGAAGCCCGGGCCGCTGCCATGCGAGCTGCCTGGGACTCGCTCGAAGAGCCTCTCGTTCAACAGAAAACCCGAGTCGCGATTCATACCGAGCGTGTTCTGGCCGTTGCTCAGGCTCAACGTAATGTGATCGCGGCTGAGGTCGCTGTATCGAATGCAACCAAAGAGAAAGCGGAGGAATCCCAAAACAAACTGAAAACGGCCCGCGAACAGCTGACAAAAGCGGAAGCCGTTTTGAATCAGGAAATTCAGGCTTCCGATCAGTTTACTCCACTCACCGGATCCAAATGGTCGGCAACCCGTTTTCGGCATACCG
>JAGQQT010000405.1 GCA_020426065.1 Planctomycetaceae bacterium
AACGGCGGCGGTGCCCTTAGCGAGGCAATTGGAGTTTCCGGTCTGTTCATTACGGAAGGACCGGTCGTTCAGGTTAAGGAAATTGACGGCTCCGTCCGGGCACATCACGATGAAAATCCGGAAGTGGCCTACAGTGGACCGCTGGTGGTGATCTGTAACCGTCTGTCCGCTTCGGCTTCAGAAATTTTTGCGGGAGTGATCGTGGACTATAACCGTGGACTGGTTGTGGGAGACTACACCACACACGGCAAAGGAACTGTGCAGAACGTGATGCCCGTTGTAGACCCGCTGTTCCGTTTCCGGCTCTTCCAGCCGCAGGAACGGGGTGCACTGAAGTTGACGATTCAGCAGTTCTTCCGCGTGAATGGGGACAGCACCCAGAATCGTGGTGTGCGTTCCGATGTGGTGCTTCCTTCACGGATTGACCATCTCGACCTGGGAGAATCGTTCCTGGACAATGCTTTGGAATTCAAGCGGATTCCCCGGGCTGATGGCGTTTATAACGCAGGCTTCACTTCCGGCCCGATCATTGACCAGTTGCAGAAATCCAGCCAGACCCGTGTTGCCCAGAGTGAAGACTTCCAAAAACTGGAAAAGCAGATTGAACGTCTGGTGGAACGCAAAAACAGCAAGACAGTCAGCCTCAATGAGGAAATCCTCGGCAAGGAGCGGGAACTGGATGATCAGGAAGCAGATGATCTGTTCCCCGGCATGAAGTCTGGCGAAAAGAAAGAGGGCGAGGAAGAGAAAAAGGAAGAAGTCTTCCCGGAAACCTTCTACAACCACGAAGTGCTGGACATCACGGCAGACTATCTGGACATTCTCAAGCAGATGAATATCGTTCAGGGACGTTAGAAACCCAATCAGGGTATTTCATTCTTTGCACATGTGCCACCTGTTTTCAGGTGGCATTTTTTTGTTGACTGCAACTTGTGGAAAGCTCAGGTTGCGTTCCACCAGGATGGTTCAACAAACAGTTCTTCAATCTGGACCTGCAGACCAGGGAGCAGGTCCAGCTGGGCCAACTGCTGATCGGGTTCAAAGAGTTGCTGATTGCCCTGGTTGTCAATCACGTTCAGGCATTGCTGGGCCGGATCGATTATCCAGACTGCTTTGGTTCCCCAGGCCAGATAATCTTCAATCCGACGGGGCATCTGCTGACGGCGATCCGCTGTGGAAGCCAGCTCGATAACAAAGTCGGGAACTGTCTCTGTGACGGCGTTGTCCAGCTCGGCAAAGCGGTCCCCACTCAAAAAGTACGACGCTGCGGGATACCGGATCGTGTCCGGAGACTTTTCCATCAGCAGTCCCAGGTCGAAACAGGGATAGCCGTGGCGATGTTCCTGAACGTACCGGGCAAAGATTTTGGAAAGGTTTAAAACGGTATTGCCATAATCGAGATCGGGCGGCTGAAACAGGATGACTGACCCGGAGTGCAATTCTGCCCACTGACCACTTTCCGGCAGGGAGAAACGATTCTCCAGAAACTGTTCGGCGGTCATCAGGGGGCCATCAAGCATGAAAACCTCAACTGGTTGGAAGAACTCAGAATTCGATCTGGATCCGTTGTTGTTCTTTGAGCGTGGTGGAACGGACTTCGATCGTATCTCGGACCCGGGAGGCAGCTCCCGGGACTTCAATCGGAGGAAACAGAACCTGCTGTTTCTCGATCGGAAGATAGACGTTGCCTCTTCTCAGTTCTGGTCCGGGGATTGGCTGGCGGTAGCCATCGGTACCAATCACAATTCCTGCCAGATCCGTTGCCCGATAGCGTTCCACCCGACTGGGGAGCTTGACCAGGATCATGATCTTGTAATCCTGTCCCGGTTTGGGATCATTCGGAACGGTCCAGACGGTGAAACTTCCTTTGGAAAAGGTCTTGGTGTTGGGAGGAACCACCAGCAACGAGCCCCCCGCTCCCTGATCGCCTTCTTTGTTCAGCAGTGAGTCGAGTGAGTCTTCCACACTTCTCGTGACCGGCTGGGCATCCGGAGTCGAATGCTCGATATTGATTGCCGACTCCATCAGTTGATTCTGGGAGATATCTCCTGCAGGGACATCAATCCGGACATCCACAACCTGGTCGAAGACAGCCGAATCTTCGGTGGATTCCATGCCGGACTGAATGAAGGGATCTTCGATCAGTTCCGGGAAGATCACCAGGGACATCGCCAGCAGCAGAACGATATGAAACAACAGAGAAAAACTGTAACCGGCAAAAATGGCTGAGTGGAGCCACCGAACAATCGAACGGCGGACGTTTCCAACCTGAGTTTGCCAGCTTTCATCAACCTGTTCAGGCGGTGCTTCCAATTTGACAGCTTCCGGTGTCGGCTTTTTCGGTCCACGACGGGTCCCTCGCGGTGCTCCGACCGCGATTTCAGCTGAAGGCAGAAAAGTCGAATCCGAATTCGACATACAGACTCCATCAACAATTCGGAGAATTCCGAAAACAGACCCGCTCAAAATGGATGCCGCACGGGGACAAAAGGACAGGTTTGCAAACACTGTATCTGAGCATCGCAGCAGAATAGTTCCTTACCGGTACTTTTCCGCACCTCTCCATTAAACGCACTCCATCCGTATTATGGAGCCCATCTGCTCGAAATTCCAGAAAGAAAAGCCATAAATACTTGTGGATGGTTGCCAACAGGCTACCAAACCTATCAGAATTGGCCGAGCCTCCGGGCTACATCGTTTCTTAGCGCAGAAAGAATTCGCGGGCTATGCGTGTACTTGTCGGTTGGGATTGTGAAGACGAAGCAGAACTGCTCCGTCTCTATTTAAATGTCGACGATACTGAAGTTGTTGTTGAAACCTGTTGGGAACAATTTCTCGAACAGGCAGCCGCCAGGAACGATTTTGATGCCTATCTGATCACCACCAATTCCCCGGATACCGAAACGGCCTATCAGGCGTTCCGGAAACTCAAGGAATACTCCGCCGATCATCCGATTATCGGGGCAGCCTCCCAGGAAGATGTGTACCGGATTGCCCGGTTTCTGACTTCGGGAATGCGGAACTACCTGATTCGGGATGATAATAAGGACTACATGTTCCTGATTCATTCCGCTCTCCAAAGCGCAATGGAAGCGGTGCGGGCCGAGAGGGAACGGGTTATTGCGGCCAAACTGCGGCAGGAGATTGATTCCGTCCGCAAGTTGCAGGAATCGATCATTCCCCGGCTGCTCGATGTCCCGAGTGGTTATCAGATTGCCGGGCGTTATGAGTCCTCGGAAATTTCCGTGTTCGGCGGACACCCGGTCACCATGGCAGGAGGAGACTACTACAACGCTCTCACCCTGCCGGATGGCAACATTGCCCTCCTGGTGGGAGATGCTTCGGGGCACGGCATGAAGGCATGCATGTCGATCATGACCCTGCATACGCTCATTCAGATGTTTCCCTCCAAGCGCTATCGAAATCCTGCAGTCTTTGTGCACGATATCAACGAAAGCCTGTGCCGTCAGGCGGTTGTGAATGATGATGGAGGATTTATTACCCTGCTGTATGGAATCCTCAATCCGAAGAAGTCGACATTCGAATGGGCCGCTGCCGGACATCCACTGCCGATTCTGCAGAACCTGATCGACAATACCCTCTCGGAACAGGGGAATGTGGCAGCCGTAGGCATGCCTCTGGGGATTTGGGAGAGTGCGGAATACAAAAGCCAGAAGATCACTCTGCCAAAACAGTCCCGGCTTATTCTCTACACGGATGGACTGGCCGAAGCGTTCAGTAATGGTTCAGCGGAACGTCATGTCGAATTCGGCACAGATGGCATCAAGCGAATCATGCAGGCCGCTCAGAAAGCAAATCTCGACCAGACGATCGAAAGCCTGTTTCAGGCCAGCCACGATCACACCGATGGAGTGGGCCGGCACGATGACACCAGCGTGCTGATGGTGCAGAAGGACTGAAAAAATACTGAGGGTTCACTCCTTCGGTTTTTTCATGTCCGTCACCTGGGCCATGTTTTTCTCAGGCAGGTACTGGCGAAGTTCTTTGAGGATCTGCTGATTGGCTGGATCGCTGGCCAGGTTGGTCTCTTCATGCGGATCCTGCCGACAGTCATAGAGTTCTTCGGTTCCGTCCCGATATTGAATGAACCGCCAGTTTTTCGAGCGGACGGCGTGATTGCCC
Source organism: Planctomycetaceae bacterium (assembly GCA_020426065.1). GTDB lineage: Bacteria > Planctomycetota > Planctomycetia > Planctomycetales > Planctomycetaceae > Rubinisphaera. The sequence continues at coordinate 4,144 of JAGQQT010000405.1, forward strand.
TGCAGCCAGGTCATCAACGCAGGTTGACTCCACTCTGCATTCGGATTTTTCAGTAATGGTACCAGGCTGATTCCTTCACATTCGGGATCAGCCGGCAGGTCACACAGTTCCAGTAACGTCGGGTAGACTGTCGTCAGATCGACCGGTTGATCGCACCGACTTTCCGCTGTGGTTACGCCCGGGGCAACCACCAGGAAGGGGATGTGTGT
>JAGQQT010000406.1 GCA_020426065.1 Planctomycetaceae bacterium
GTGCAGTATGCGCGAAACCTCATGCAGGCGATTCTGGAAAACGTAGTCGATGTGATCTGCCGTGTGGACTGTGAAGGTCGGGTCCAGTACGTAAATCGTGTGCGTCACGGAATCTCTCGGGAGGAAGTGCTCAGCTCTTCAATCTTTGACTGGTTGCGTGGTGAAGAGCAGGAGAAATTACGGGGGGCCTTTCAGCGGGTGATCCAGGATGGGGAGCCGTTCGAAATGGAGTTCCCTGTCAAGATACGGACTGGCCACTGCATCATTTATGCGATCCGCTCCGGACCGATTCGACATGAAGACAGGATTGTGGGGGCGACGATTGTGGGCACGGATGTCACACAAATCCGTCAACTGGAGGCCACTGCCCGAGCCCGACAGGAAGAGCTGTTACACATTTCACGGCTCAGCCTCGTGGGGCAGACCTCCTCTCAGCTGGCCCACGAGCTTAAGCAGCCATTGCTGGCCATTGGGGCGACCGCGACGGGCTGTCTGAACTTTCTGAATTCCGGCAGCATTGATATGGATCAATTGAAGCTGCATCTGAAGAAGATCTCTAATCTGGCCTATGAAGCTCGTGAAATTATTTCCAACACCAAACGCTTCATCCAGAAAAGACCGTTGCTGAAGGAAAGAATCTCGATCGCCGAACTTGTACGCCTTTCTGTTGAGCTGGTGGGTTGGGAATTTCAAAAGTCGGACATTCGCATCCAGCAGAGGATTCCGGCCGACCTTCCCGAAGTGTTTGTTGATCCGACACAGATCCAGCAGGTCTTTGTCAATCTTCTCGTCAATGCCCGGGAAGCAATTGATGCCAGCAGCAAGCAGGAGATCAGGCATTCGGTTGTGATCTCGGCCACGCAGACGCGACCGAGTCATATCACGGTCAGAATCAGTGACTCGGGAGATGGATTGCAGAATATTACACCGGAAGAACTGTTCGAAGCGTTTCGAACTACGAAACCGGACGGGACCGGGATGGGACTGGCCATTTGCCGCGGGATCATGGAAAACCATATTGGTGAATTGCGTCTGGCGGAAACAAGTCAGGAACTGACTGCCTTTGAAGTGGATCTTCCCCTGTTCATTTCACACAGCATGGAATTCAGTGACGGTTCAGGTCTGGAAAGTACGGCTCAAAAAAAGTCACGCATCGCCAGTACATAACTGAAATGGTTCAGGCTGTTTTGGGTGATTAGAAAAATCGCCTGTCAGCAACGGTTCAGAAGGAGGAACCGATGAGTGAGCAGAAAACGATCTTCGGTCGGATTATTGATAAAGAGATCCCCGCTCAAATTGTCTATGAGGATGACTTGTGCCTTGCGTTTCGGGATATCAATCCCCAGGCACCGATTCACATTCTCGTGATCCCCAAAAAACCGATTCCTTCTCTGGCCGATGCGGAGGATGAGGATCAGCAGTTGCTGGGGCACCTCTTGCTTGTGCTGAAAAAGATTGCCGCTCAGGAAGGACTCGAAAACGGATATCGGACCGTCCTCAACACCCGTGAAGATGGTGGTCAGGAAGTGGATCATCTGCACTTCCATCTGCTGGGCAAGCGGAAGATGAAGTGGCCGCCAGGCTGAAGCCGCCGGAATTATTGGGCGGACTTCCAGTCAATCGGACCAAGAGCCGAAGGGAAGACCGGCAGATGAGGTTTCCCTGCGGTCGGATTTTTGCTGTTGGATTCGCTGTTCCCCGGGATGGAAGGGGGAACTGGTGGAATCTCCAGTTCGAGTTCTTCCTCGACAGGGGGCCGCTCGAATGTTTCAGTCGCTGGGACTTCCTGGGGCAATGGCAGCAACTCTGGTGCGATGGGTGTTGCCGGAACATCTTCCAGCAGAGGCGGTTCATGAGGGATCAGATCTGCAGAGACCGGGAGCTTTGAGCCGGGAACCAGAACCGGTCGACTTTGCAGGTCCGATTGGATTCCATGACTGATGATGTGAGGTTCACGCAGCAACGCCGGAGGCGGGTCCTTCACATGTTTGCGTCGTTCCATACGCTCCGCATGCGGATAAGCCGCATCCGCCCAGGGGCCTTCCGAGACATGGACACTGCAATATTCCAGATAGCTCCCTTTTTCGTAATGCACATTCCGGATTGCCGTATTGTATTCGAGCAATGATTTGTAGAAATCGCTTTTGGCGGACAGGAATCTTCGCTGTGCTTCCAGCACCAGGTTTACTGGAGCCTGATCCGCTTCATAAGCAGCCTGCAGGGAATCCACCTGGTCAGCGGCAGCCTGGAGCCGGTTGCGGACAATCTGCAGAACATCCCACGCGCGGATGGCTTCACTGGTCGCATTGCTCAGATCATGAACAACGACGCGTTCCTGTTCTTTGAGCACTTGTCTGGCCCGAGCCAGCTGAAATTCGGCGGTGCGAATCCCCGCATGAGCACGGCGGTTCCCCAGCGGAACTTCAAATTCGACTCCCAGTTCCCATTCCTGGAATCGGCCACTGGCCAGATCTCCCATGGCGGAATCAAACCGGGGAGCTCCTCCGCTGCTGGGATTGGTGAGCGTTTCTCCAAAGCCGCGCCAGCGATACAGTCCGACCGCATCCAGTTTGGGCAGCAGCAGTTTTTCTGCAGCGACAAGCTCCAGCTCTTTCTGTTTGATGACCCATTGCTGACGCCGCAACTCGGGACGACGTTCAATCGATTCCGCCAGGTTGACATCCCAGTCAAAACAGACCGGTGCAGCCAGTGGTTCATCGACTGGTCTCAACAGGCAACCCTGGTTGATTGGTTCCCCGATCAGGTATCGCAAGCGACGTTCGAGCCGGAGAACTCCGCCTGCATTCCGAAACGATCCAGCCGAGGTGCCGTTGTAAGTTCGGGTGCTGTCCTGCGGCGTACCGCTCAAGGCGTTCTGGACATCTTCTTCAAAACGGAAGAGCTGTTCGCGTGCCTGGGCTTCTTTATCGGCCTCACCCCCCGCTCGACCCAACTGTTTCAGGGCATCAATTCTGCGCCACAGTTCCATGGACGCATCCCGTGCCTGAACTTTGGCATCCAGGTTGCGATAAGCAAAGTACAGATCCCAGTAGGCATTCTCAACTTCTGCGATAAAGTCCCGCACACCAATTTCAAAGTCGGCCTGGGCAATATCGGTATTCGTGCGGGCAATTAAGACTCCGCTATACACACCGGGAGTCTGACTTGCTCCCACTGTCTGCCAGTAGTCGACGCCGTAACCTTTCAACAGGGGTTGACGGACTTCCCCTTCCAGCTGCGTCGTCCAGGCTCCAGGAAACTGGTTTCCCGGAGCGTTGTTTTTGTCGTAGTCGGTGATGTTTCGCAGGAAGAACTCGGAACCGGAGGCCGACTGCTTTGACAGCTGAGCCTGCATCACAGTTGCCTTTTGCTGCAGCAGACGGGTTCCGCCCCCAAAGAACTGGTTGTTCAGGGCCCGGTCATTGTTCTGATGAAATACACTGGCAGCAAACGAAGTATCGAATGCACTCAAGGCCGCCTGAACACCCAGCCGCGGATCATTTTCCCGGATCGCGGAGTCAAAAGCAGTCGAGGCAGAATCAGGCGAACGAAGGATGGTCGCTCCCAGATTCCGCAGTGTTTTCGATTCTGAGAGTGCCAGCCGAACTGCTTCGGCCAGCGTGAGATTCTGGTACTGCAGCTGATCCAGCGGAATATGCAGCGATAGGGGCGGTTCCACGCAGACTGCTTCTGTTTCCAGCGGATAACTCACTTCCGGATATTCTACCTGAGCGGCAGCGGCCAGGTAAAACTCTTTCGATTCCGAGCATTCCGACTTCGTTTTGGGTTTGAAAGTCTGGCAGCCACTGGCTACGCACACTAAAAGACTGCAGCCTAACAGTATGCGACAACACGCAGTCCACCACCACGAAGCGGAGCATCGAAACACTCCAGATCGAGATGTCGAGTTGTTCAGAATGTAGGAGTCGGCTGAGGACACGCAATCTGCTCAACGGTTACAGGTCAAATCCAGTTTTTTACAGCCGACCAGGTTCGTGATGCCGGCTGACAGGAGTACTTCCCCCTGCGGCAGCGCAGAGAATGCTCCAACTCCGGTATCGACGGATCGGAAATCCGAAGCCCACTGGATTTGCTGACCGAATGTTCGTCAGGACTGGAATGATGAGAAAAGTCGGAAATGACAACCTAGACCTCCTATTTTATTGCTGGTTCTGAGGAAGTGATTCGGAAACCTGCCAGAAAACAGATCTTTCTGACTTGAGCACTGAACGTCAGTGGGACATGCTGCAGCCACTTTGTGAGAGTCTCTCCTCACAAGAATTGAGATCCTGATCGCTGCTGGTTTCATTTGCGTATCCATGTCGAATTCCATTCAGAGCCTGATTGAGCA
>JAGQQT010000407.1 GCA_020426065.1 Planctomycetaceae bacterium
GTCGACTGGTCAATCGCTTCCGCGTCAGCAAGAGTGAAAAACAGGCCACTGAGATGCTGGAAGAAATTGACACTCGGATGAGCAAGAAAGCACCGAAGCCGAAGAAGGAAACCAAACCAGTTGTGAAGCATCATCATGAAGATGAAGAGGCTGAAGAACTGATTCCTTTCGGTGATGATAACGATTTCAGCGACTTCTAATCGATGAAATCCCGGATTGAACAACCGGGGTTTCCATGAGGGAACCCCGGTGTTCATCTCCGCTTCGGATTCGCTCTGTCAAGGACCAGGCAGACGGGACAAATCAGGTCCAAGCATATTTTCAGAGGAAAACAACAGTGCATCAGGCAACATACGATCTGTTCCGCAAAATGATCCAGGATGCGGGCGGCATTGCACTTGGCGATGACAAGATCCCTTTGCTGCGTTCACGTATCCGGGGACGTATGACCAAATTGAAACTGGACACTCCAGAACAATACCTGAAACAGATTCGTGAAGATGAGAGTGGTCGGGAACTGACTCATCTGATCGATTCGATTGCGACAAACTACACCTTCTTTTTCCGGGAAGAACAACATTTCAATTCCCTGAAAAACCATGTGATTAAGCTCCTGAGAAAGGGACAGAAAAAACTGAGGGTCTGGTCGGCGGCCTGCTCTTCCGGCGAAGAACCTTACACGATTGCCATGGTTGTTCGATCAGCCATCATGGAACTGGGAGCCAGAGATGTCGATGCCAAGATCCTGGCAACAGACATTTCCACAAAGATCCTGCGTGAAGCTGTTGCGGGGATCTACCGCAATGAACAGATCAGTCGCGTCCCACCTGCCCTGCAGCAGAAGTACTTCAAACCGCTCACGAGTGGTCGTCGGGAATGTGTCCAGGTGTGTGAGGAACTCAGAAACATGGTGACCTTCCGGCACCTGAATCTGAATGGGAAAACTTTTCCCATGAAAGGCCCTTTCGATGCCGTGTTCTGTCGGAATGTGATGATCTACTTTGACGAGCCCACCAGGACAAAACTGGTAAACCGATTTGCCCACATGATGGCGGATGGAGCTCCGCTGTATGTTGGGATGACTGAAAGCGTCATGGGGTACTGCAAAGAACTCCCTTACGAAGAACCCTCCGTGTATATCAAGAAATAACGGAGACATGGAGAACTCTCCACAGCGTCTTAAAAAACAACAGCAGAGTGTCACTCAGAAATATTGCTGTGACAAATCTCTCTGCTTTCAACTTTCAATACAGCAGCGTGTGCCCTGGCACACCCAGACAGAAAGAACGTGAACGCCATGATTCGCGTATTAATCGTCGATGATTCAGCAATCGTTCGAAAAATTCTACGTACTAAGCTCGAAGCGGACCCCGAAATTGAAGTCGTAGGAACCGCTCCCGATCCCTATATTGCTCGGGACATGATTGCCCGGCACAAACCAGATGTCCTCACTCTCGACATTGAAATGCCGAGAATGAATGGCCTGACATTCCTGAAGAAACTGATGACTCATTACCCGATGCCGGTGGTGATGCTCAGCTCACTGTCGACCAAAGGAAGCGAGACTGCCCTCAATGCCCTGGAACTGGGTGCTGTGGAAGTGCTCGCCAAGCCATCGGCCGCCTATTCCCTGGATGACATGGCCGAGGATATCGTCTCCAAAGTCAAAGCCGCCGCTGTGGCCAAGGTTCATGCCTTGCAGGCTCCAGCCAAAGTCCTGACCAAACATCGATTGACCGAAACCACGCATCGCGTGGTTGCGATTGGAGCTTCAACGGGAGGCACCAAAGCCCTAGAAGTTGTTTTGCGACAATTACCAGCCAACGCACCCGGTATCGTGATTGTGCAACATATGCCAGCAGGATTCACCAAGAGTTTTGCTACCCGTCTGAACGAAGTTTGCGATGTCCACGTCATGGAAGCCGTTCATGGCGAAACAGTCCTTCCCGGTAAAGTCATTATCGCGGCGGGCAATCGTCACATGCAACTGGCACACAACGGAGTGAATTATGAAGTCCGACTCAAGGATGGACCACGTGTCAGCCGGCATCGCCCTTCGGTCGACGTGCTGTTTCATTCGGTTGCTAAAACAGCCGGGAGCAATGCCGTTGGCGTAATTATGACTGGTATGGGTAACGATGGAGCCAGCGGAATGCTTGCCATGAGGCAGGCAGGAGCGGCAACTGTTGCCCAGGATGAACAGTCCTGTGTCATTTTCGGAATGCCTCGTGAGGCCATCGAAAATGGCGGTGCAGAATACGTCGTCCCACTGGACAAAATTGCAGAAAAATTCTGTCAATTGGCCAGTGCCAAGGTCAAAAAATCGAACTAGGTTTGTATTAACCCACGAACTTTCTCACTCATCGGATGATAATATGACCCAGACTGCAGAAGCAACCTCGTTGGCAGCCTCCATTGCCAAAGTTTCAAACGTGATTATCTCTTCCACCAAAGAGACGTTTGAAACCATGCTCGACATGCAGGTCGAACGCAAGTTCGTTAAAGTTGTCGATAGAAACAAACCCCTGCTGGGGATTACCTCGGTGATTTCACTGAGCGGGGATCTGTACGGCACTTTGTGTCTCAGCATGACTCGTGGAACCGTCCTCCGCCTGGCCAATCGCATGATGGGCATGGAGTTTGAGGAGGTTGATGAACTGGTCTCCAGTTGCGTTTCGGAATTCGCCAACGTAATCGCCGGAAGTTCCAAAGTTGCGTTGACAGACATGAACCTGAATCTCGGTCTGCCCACGCTGATCCGCGGCAGCGATTATCAGATTGACTTTCCGTCTCTCTCGCAGCCACTTTGCGTTTCTTATCACTGTGAACTTGGTCCTTTCCTGCTCGTGTTCGGCTTCGCCCAGCGTTGATCCTGAACCTGATACCAGGCTGTCCGTTTTCCAGTTTCTCCGAATAATCCCAAGCACACATTATTGATTTCCGACTCCAGTCGGGCATTAGAATTTGTGATGACCATTTCTGATCCGAAGGTAATCATATGAAAGCTTTAATTGTTGATGACACAAAGATGACTTTGTTTGTTGCCGAAAAAACGCTCCGCTCGCTGGGCGTTTCCGATGTGGTTTCGGCTGAGGACGGAGCGATCGCTCTGACCCGCTTCAAAGAAAGTCCTGCTGATATCATCTTCAGCGACTGGAACATGCCCAACATGAACGGGCTGGAGTTGCTGATCGAAATCCGCAAGATTTCCAAGACCGTTCCCTTCGTGATGATTACTACCGAAGGATGCCGCGGAAAAATTACCGAAGCTGTCCAACATGGTGTCAACGACTACCTGGTCAAACCATTCACCCCGGCACAGCTGAAAGCCAAGATGGAAAAATGGGTGGGAGCAACCACCTGATCCGTTCCGTTGCCTGAAGCAACAGCTCCACTTTGACAAAGACCGTCATTGGAGTTCTGTTGCTCTCAGGACCGAAGTCTCTGCCACCAACAGGAATTTTCCTGGACGATGGCCTGACGCGAACATAAATACGATCGCCTGGATGAAGTCATCACATCCAGGCGATTTTTTATGCGCTGACTGGCATAGCCAGTGACATCCTGTCTGTATTCGTGAAAACACTTCTCATTTGCTTTCAATGCAGTAAACCGCCCGATCTGATCGTATCAGGATCGCGCCCTGATCAATGGCCGGAGTGGCTGCAAAAGTTTCACTGTTTTCGGTCACCCTGTTTACGGCAACCTGCTCAAACTGGTCACCCAGCTTCAGGACATAAGTCTCACCCTGATCCGAGACATAAAACAGATGATCTCCCACCACAACCGGGGAGGTGTAATTCCCCCCACGCGAAAATCCTCTGCTGGAACTCTCTGGTGCTCCAGAAAGTCGCTCCCGATAAATTTCCTCTCCGGTTTGAGCGTTCAGGCAGGCCACGATGTTGGAGGAAATGTGATACAACCTCCCGTTCACGACAACTGGTGTGCTGTAGCGATTGCGATCTCGCCCCGTCCACGCAGTATGGGTTTCGGTGATCTCTCCCGTTCCCCCGGCCCGAATCGCAAAGGATCCCCCCTGGCGCCCGCTGATGCCATAGATGAGTCCCTCAGACAGAACCACACTCGAACTGTAGGAGTCCTCGGGAACGGCTTCACAATACCAGCTCAATCGACCGGTCTCTGCATTGAGTCCCCAAACTTCATAAGGGGCGCCGATCACAATATCCGTCCGGCCTTCGGGACCGGGAACAATAATCGGTGTTCCCCAGACATTGCCCAGACTGTTGGCTTCGGCTTTCCACACTTCTTCACCTGTGGAACAATCCAGTGCAAAGATGGCCCGCCCCTCGGGGCCTGCAGTGACAATCAGT
>JAGQQT010000408.1 GCA_020426065.1 Planctomycetaceae bacterium
TGCAGAATCGTTGCATTGACATCATGCACATGTAACGGACGCTCGACCGGGGCGTATCCAAGTTCATCGGTTTCACCCAGACTGATCCCCCCTTTCACACCACCGCCCGCCATCCAGACGCAGAATCCTTCCTTGTGATGATCGCGTCCCGCTTTGGTCATCATGCCCGTGCCATTGGTCCCCTGGGCCATAGGAGTCCGACCGAATTCCGAAGACCAGACCACAAGTGTTTCATCAAGCAGACCCCGCTCCTTCAAATCTGAAAGCAGTGCGGCGATCGGTTGATCGACCTCTTTGCATTTTTTGGGCAGGCTGCTGAAAACGGAACCATGCATGTCCCAGCCTTCATCAAACAGCTGGACAAAGCGGACTCCCCGCTCAACCAGTCGGCGGGCCAGCAGACAGTTATTGGCAAAACTGACTTTCCCCGGCTCGGTTCCGTACATTTCATGGGTACGAGCGGATTCGCTGCCAATATCCATCAATTCGGGAACACTGGTCTGCATTCGATATGCCATTTCATACTGGCTGATGCGTGTGGCAATTTCCGGATCACCCATCCGGGCATATTGCGTCTGATTCAGAGAATTGACCGTATCAATGATTCCTCGACGGCTCTGTTCGCTCACTCCTTTCGGATTGGACAGATACAGCACAGGATCACCCTGACTGCGGAATTCCACTCCCTGATAGACCGTCGGAATAAAACCGCTTCCCCAGGCCGAACTCCCCGCTCCCAAAATCTGTCCCGTAATCAGGACAACAAACCCTGGCAGGTTTTCATTTTCGGAGCCGAGTCCGTAATTCACCCAGGATCCTATACTGGGCCGTCCAAACCGCCCGAATCCCGTTAATGCCAGCAACTGAGCAGGAGCATGGTTGAACTGATCGGTCCGCACAGTCTTCAGAATGGCCAGCTCATCGGCGACCTGCTGCAGGTTTGGAAGCAGGTTGGAAATCGACAGTCCCGATTCTCCACAATTCCGAAAGGCAAATTGCTCAGTTTCAGGCGTTCCCAGCAGGGTGGGTTGTGTGCGGATAAATGCCAGCTGTTTCCCCTGAAAAAATTCATCGGGGCACAGTTCCCCATTTCTCCTCTGCAATTCCGGCTTGGGGTCAAACAGATCCAGATGCGAGGGGGCTCCAACGAGATGGATATAAATGACGCTTTTGGCTCGGGGAGCAAAGTGGGGCTGCAGAATGGAATCGCGTTTTATGTCCGCAAACGATTCCCTTGCCGTCAACGAAGCCAGTGCCGCTCCCCCTACGCCAAAACCGACTTTCTGGAACAGATACCGGCGAGTCAATTCCGGATTCTGAAACTGGTGAACAGGAATCGATTCCATCTTCTCCTCTTTCTTCAACAAACGTCCCACTCAAGTTTCTGAGAATGGAAAATGAAATCACTGCTGGCAAATGGTTTCGTCCAGATTCAGCAGAACACTCGACACGGCGAACCAGGCGGCACGCTCCTCATCAGTCAGCTGACTGTCGGGTTGAGGAAATCCCTCCAGAGCCGAAGCGAGCCGCTGCGCTGCTAAGGCTGGCGAGTTTCTGATTTTCACTCGCTCCTGTTCCAGGAGTTCGGTTACCAGATCCACTTCCACCGTTGAGGGTTCCCGACAGACTGCCATCCGGAACCCGGTAATGATCCGCTCCCGATCCGTAGAATCCTGTGATTCCAGTAAAATACGGTCCGCTAACGCCAGAGACATCTCGGCATAGGCTGGATCATTCAGTAACGTCAAAGCCTGCAGAGGAGTATTCGTGCGGGGCCGATTCACCACGCACGCAGTCCTGTCCGGAGCATCAAAACTAACCAGCGAAGTGTAGGGAGCATCCCGTTTCCAGATCACATAGACTCCCCGGCGGAAACGGTCGTCATCCTGAGCAGTAATCCACTTGGGTTGATTCCTTCCGATTGACCGCCAGATGCCCTCCGGCTGATAAGGCATGATCGGAGCTCCCCCCATGGTTTGGGAAAGCAGCCCGCTGATCGCCAGGGCATTATCACGCACCATTTCCGCCGTCAGGCGAAATCGTGGGCCGCGGGCATAAAGTCTGTTCTGAGGATCCTTTTCATAAAGTTCAGGAGTGACCGCAGAATCCATACGGAACGTCGAGGAGAGCACAATTTTTTTGAGCAGGTCTTTCATCGACCAGCCATTCTCCCGCAGTTCTGCAGCCAGCCAGTCGAGCAGTTCCGGGTGAGTTGGCAGTTCTCCCTGCGATCCAAAGTCTTCGATCGTCGTAACGAGTCCCTGTCCAAACAGCTCCGCCCACCAGCGGTTGACCGTGACTCGCGGGAGCAAAGGATCATCTTCAGAGACAAGCCATTGCGCCAGACCAAGTCGATTCGGCGGATAATTATGGCCGGGCCGGACAAAGCGATCAGGGATCCCCGGTTGAACTTTCTCCCCCGGTGTCAGGTAATTGCCTCGATTCAGAATAAATGTCTCTCGCGGCTCATCCATCTCGACCATCACGAGCGTGGTAGGTGGGGCCAGCTCCTTTAACTGACGCTCAGTACTCTTCACCATTGATTTCAACTTGATCAGGTCAGGATTCTGCTCCTCAAAAAATCCCTGCAGCTTTTCTTCCTCCTTCTTGTCCCGCTTTTTCAGATGGGCCAGCTCCAGGATTTCCGCAGGCAGATCCAGCAGAGTAGCGTTGCCGTGGTATCCGAGGATTCGCACGCATCCAATTGTCCGCCCCCGGCCATAGTTCTGATCCAGCTGAACTTCGAGCCGATCTTCGGCAGTCAGCTGCAAAGGTTCCAGCAGCTGAAAACGGGCCCAGTGAGGTTTGCCAAATTCCTGACCTATTGCCCAGCCGGTCGAAAGGTCACCATCAATTGCATTGGCCACATCCCATTTCGGCTGGGAATAATCAGCCACCGGAGCTCCCAGGGCCAGTTCAGTCCGAGAGCCATCAGCCCGAACATGATAACAGTGAATCTCACTGAGAATGAAATTCGAACGAACTGGATCACCCCGTCCCGGACCTGCACCAGGAATATCGGGATGAGTGAGCGCCTCAACCTGAATGGCCTGCAACGGCTGGTCACTGGAGCGGAGAGTCAGGGTATATGTTGTTTTATCCGGAACCGGCCCTGTCAGCAGCACCGACTGGTCTGGCTGCATTTTGGAAATCTCTTTTCCACTCGAAACAAACTGCTCCACGACCAGCGGTTCCCAGCCAGTCTCACCCTCAACCTGGGTAGATTTAATCTGCTCCAGCCAGGCGGCGTATTGCTCCGCTGACTGAGCAGTCATCTGTTCCTGAGTTTTTTCGAGCTGTGCCAGTTCCTTCTGCAACGCTTCCCGCTTCTGTTGCTGCTCAGGTTCGAGCGGAAGTTCCATGGCAGGGCCATAAAAATCCCAGGTCACTCCAGCGGTCTGCTTCACTTCGAGCGGAGTATTGTTGAAGTAGGCAAACAGCTGATAGTAATCCTTCATTGCAAACGGATCATATTTGTGCTCGTGACACTGGGCACATTCAAGCGATGTCCCCAGGAACACAATTCCCGTGGTATTGACGCGGTCAAAAACCTGGTTGACCCGATTCTCTTCCGGATGAACTCCCGCTTCCACATTACAGGTCACCGTCCGATGAAACCCGGTGGCAATCTTCTGCTCGATGGTTGCATTGGGAAGGAGATCACCGGCCAGCTGTTCGATCACAAACTGATCAAACGGCAGATCCCGATTGAAGGCGTTGATCACCCAGTCCCGATAAGCCCAGCTGTCCCGGAGTTGATCGGCCTGAAAACCATTCGAATCTGCATAACGGGCCAGATCGAGCCAGGAAACGGCCCATTTTTCTCCAAACCGGGGAGAGCTCAACAAACGGTCGACAGCACGTTCAGCAGCCACAGGACTTGTGTCATCCAGGTAGGTCTGCAAATCCTCAACACTGGGAGGCAGCCCGGTCAAAGCCAGGGAAACCCGACGGAGCCACAATTCAGGGAGCATTTCCCGAGCGGGAGCCAGTCCCTCCTCCTCCAGCCGCTTAAGAACAAACGCATCCACTGGAGTAGAGACCCAGCCTGATTGCGAAACTTCCGGCAATGCCGGTTTGACGATTGGTTGATAAGCCCAGTGACTGGCCACCGCCAGCGAATCCGGCCAGACCGCCCCTGCAGTAATCCAGTTTCTCAGGACAGAGATTTCCCGCTCGGAAAGCGGTTCCCCGTCGAGCGGCATGAGATCTCCGGCATCCGGATCCGCAACACGGGCAATCAGCAGACTGGCCTGAGGATCTCCCGGATGGATCAGTTTCTCCTCGGAATCTCCCATACCCATGGCCGAGTCGCGTTGC
>JAGQQT010000409.1 GCA_020426065.1 Planctomycetaceae bacterium
TCAGGCACCACATTGCTGCTCGAGGGCCATGTCGAGGGACATCCTGCCGAACCGGTCGCCTGGATTTTCAACCGGCAGGACGGCGGAAAAACAGTGTATCTGGCCATTGGACATCCACATGATTTTCAGCAACCCGGCTTCACGCAACTGCTGCGAAATGCTGTTTACTGGGGAACGGGCTTATCGGTTCCCTCCAGCAGTTCAACGAACTCCCTGGCCGACAATCTTCGCTCCCAGTGGAATCATGTTTCCGTCCCAACCACCACATCTGTCACTGCCAGCAAATCGGAGTCAGGCTGGTATCGGTGTGTGGTCTATCTTCCCGATTCCTGGGCTGTTGATGATGATCTCTCACTTTCAATCCGCCTTGGAGAGGAGCACGCTGGTGATATTCATGGATGGTTGAACGGTCAGAAACTTCAGAAAAATCAAAAGGGATTCTCGATCCCGCAGGCAGCGATCATAAAAGGTGACCACAACCTGCTCGTTCTGCAGGTGAGCGGGAGTGATCTCGGATTGAAGTCCACTCCGGTGCTCATGGGGACCGGTCAGGAGTTTTCTCTGGCTGGAATATGGCAGCAGCGGATCGGTCCGGTTGATGCTGCCTGGGAAAACATGCCTCTTCCGGCCAAGTTTGGAGCAGGTGGCGATCTGGTCTTTGCTCCGGAAGAACCTCTCTGGACTGCTCGCCCCGTCACCCGTCCCGGAGAATTCACTCCGGGAATCGAAGGCCCTGCCTGTGATGCGGACGGAAATATTTTCGCCGTGAATTACCGGGAGCAGGGAACGATTGGACGCATCTCGCCCAACGGTTCTGGAGAGGTGTTCCTGCGTTTGCCGGAAGACAGTGTTGGGAATGGGATCCGGTTTGATGGCCGAGGCAACTTCTATATTGCTGACTATGTGAATCACAACATCTGGCAGGTGAACCAGCTAACGCGCGAGCTGAAACTGCTGGCTCACAATGATGCCATGAATCAGCCGAATGATCTGGCCATTGCGGATGACGGCACTCTTTATGCTTCCGATCCCAACTGGCCAGAGTCAACGGGCCAGCTCTGGAGAATCGATCCGGACGGCACAACAACCCTGCTCGCCGAAAACATGGGAACAACGAACGGCATCGATGTCAGTCCCGATGGGAAAACGCTATATGTCAATGAGAGCATCCAGCGGAATGTCTGGGCGTTTACCATCAATGCCGACAAAACACTCTCGGGAAAACGGCTGGTCCGCAAATTTGAGGATCACGGGTTCGATGGCATGCGGGTGGATGTGGACGGGAATCTCTACATATCCCGGTACGGAAAAGGGACCGTGGTGAAAATGACGCCCACGGGAGACATCCTGCAGGAAGTCTCCGTTTTGGGACTTCGGCCCAGTAATGTCTGTTTTGGGGGCCCCGATGGGTGTACAGTTTATGTGACGGAAGTCGAGTCCACCCGGCTTGTCCGTTTTCGTGTCGATCGTCCCGGACGTTCCTGGAAGGCCTTTCAGAAATGAGCATCCGAAAAATTGCGGCCGTTTACAGCCTGCTCCTCCTGAGCGCAATTCCGTTGTCTGCCGGGGAGCAATCGTTTTCCGATGAAGACATTGCCTACTTCGAACGGAAAATTCGCCCTCTGCTGAGTGAACGTTGTTATTCGTGTCACTCAACTAATGCAAAAGTGGTCCATGGCGAATTGCGAATGGACACCAGTGCCGGTCTGCTGCAGGGTGGTGAAAGTGGTCCACTGCTGATACCAGGCAAGCCGGAGGAAAGCCTTTTGATCACTGCCATCCAATACGAAGATGGCATGGAAATGCCACCGAAAGGGAAACTCCCCGCAGCGGAAATTGCAGAACTGATCAACTGGGTGAAACGGGGCGCCCCCATGCCTCCGGTCACAGAGCAGATTGCTCAGCCAGCCAGACAGATTGATATTGAAGCGGGAAGACAGTTCTGGTCCTTTCAGCCCGTGCAGGAACATTCCCTGCCGGAGGTGAAACTTGCGGAATGGCCAAAGCAGAGAATCGATCATTTCATTCTTTCCACCATGGAACAGAATGGCTTGTCGCCAACCGCTCCCGCTGAGCGGGCCACACTGATTCGCCGTTTGACGTTTGATCTCACAGGATTGCCCCCCACTCCCGAAGAGGTCCAGGCCTTTGTGGCCAATGACTCACCAGACGCCTATCGGGAACTTGTAGAGCGTTTGCTGGCTTCCCCGCAGTACGGAGAGAAATGGGGGAGAATGTGGCTCGACCTGGCCCGCTACACAGACTTCACTGCCAGCTGGCTAGAACAGCCGGGCGAGGCCTATTTTTATCGTGACTGGGTCGTTCAGGCCTTCAATGCAGACATGCCTTATGACGAATTCGTGCATCGTCAGCTGGCCACCGATCTCATGGAGGAAACCGGTCCGGAAGACATGCCGGCTCTCGGCCTGATCAGTCTCAGCCCCACCTACTGGAAAGAACTGAAGCTCCCCAGCGAACTCATCAAGGTGATTGTCGCAGATGAATGGGAAGAGCGGATCGCCGCAGTTTCCGGAACGTTTCTGGGACTGACCGTCGCCTGCGCCCGCTGCCACGATCACAAATCTGATCCGATCACTTCTGAAGACTACTACGCTCTGGCTGGTGTGTTTGCGAGCACGCGTTCCATCGGGCGGCCCATGATTCCCGAAGCAGAATATGCCCCCGCTCGCGCTGCGATCGCCGAAGTTGCCAAACTGGAAGAAGAAGCCAAGAAGCTGAATGCGGAGATCGCCAAGGTTGAAAAGGCGGCCAAAGAAGCGGCGAAAAAAGCACAGGAAGCCGAACAGCAAGCTGCGGAACAGAAAGCCGAGACTGACAGCTCTCAGGACAACCAAACCGAAGCAGCAACACCTGCAGCAACCGCAGACGCTCAGCCCGATCTCAAACAGCAGGTTGCCTCGTTAACCGAACGCATCCAGAAACTGAAAGAGACGCCGCATTACAGCGATCCGCTCGCCAGTGCTCTCAGTGAAGAGTCGATGACGGTTGAGCGGGCCGGCGCCACTCCCCAGGATGGAACGCGACTCGATTATCATGACAAACCACTGGATCTACCTCTCTTCTCCCGCGGTGACCCCAATCGTCCGGGAGAGATTGTCCCGCGTGGATTCCTGAAAGTTCTCTCGTCTGAACCAAGGACGTTTACGCAGGGAAGTGGTCGACTGGAGTTGGCCCAGGCCATGACATCCGATGCGGCACCACTGCTGGCACGAGTCATCGTGAACCGCATCTGGCTGGGACATTTCGGCCGCGGCCTGGTCAATACTCCCAGCGACTTTGGTGTTCAGGGAGACCGTCCAACGCATCCGGAATTACTTGATGACCTCGCCGCTCGATTCATTGCCAATGGCTGGTCGATCAAATGGCTCCATCGCGAGATTCTGCTCTCCGCCACCTGGCAACAGTCCTCGCATCCGAGTGCGGACGCTCTCAGCAAAGATCCTTCCAACCTCTGGTTATCGCACATGAACCGTCTCCGTCTCGACTTCGAACCCTGGCGGGATGCCATGCTGTCCGCCAGCGGCGTGCTGGATTTGAGCATGGGCGGTAAATCGTCGAGCCTGGATGAGCCGGGAAACAAACGGCGGACGATTTACGGATCGGTCCATCGACGCGAGATGTCCACCACGCTTCTCATGCACGACTTCCCCGACCCGACTCAGCACAGCCCCAAACGCTCACAGACAATCACCGCTCTGCAGGGTTTGTTTTTATTGAATGGACCTCTGCTCACAGAACAGGCAAAGCATCTGGTCACCAGACTGGAGCAGGAGTTTCCCGGCCAGAATGAAAAACAGATTGATCGAGCGTACTGGTTATTGATGTCCCGCTCCCCCACGGATCAGGAGCGGACCCTGGCGCTTGATTTTGTCGGAGAGGCCAGTGGTGAGGAACGACTCAGCCGCTGGCAGCAATACGCCCAGGTCCTCCTCGCCACCAATGAATTCCTTTATCTGGATTGAAGCCCCACCCGATAAACCTTCCTCACACTTTCCCACCGAAAGAGCCCCGCCGATGTTGACTGACCATTCACTCGATCGACGTCATCTCCTGAGCCTGGGAAGCGGGCTGGGGATGCTTGGCCTGGCCCAATTGCTCTGTGCTGAAGGAACGCTGCCAGCATCTTCAGCATTGGCCAATGGTCCCCACTTTGCTCCGAAAGCCAAGCGGGTCATCCATCTGTTTATGAACGGCGGTCCCTTTCAGGGGGACCTGTTTGATCCCAAGCCCGCGCTGGAAAAGTATGCCGGACAACGTCCGGAAGGAGCGGACCTGGTGACGGAACGGCCCACCGGAGGC
>JAGQQT010000040.1 GCA_020426065.1 Planctomycetaceae bacterium
AATAAAACATGCCCAGACGTCTTGGAAGCTGGTCAGAAATGTCTCCCTTCGCTGCGCAAGATTGAGTTGACTCTAGAAAAGGCAAGACAATCGTGGCACCTGCTCCGTAAAGAACATCTCGTCGCGACTGACAAACTGACTTAGACATCGTGTCCACTCCTTTCAGAAACATTTATCGCGACTGGAACGATTTGCTCCGGACAATTCCTGTAATCAACGCACGCAACGTGCGACCGTTCTGGTTCGCATAATTCACAGCCGACGAGACACTTTCTGCATCTTCGGACTCCAGCCTGCGGCCAGTTGAATACGCCAACAGCTTTTCAGCCAGGGCGCGAATGAACCGATCCTCATCTGCCAAGAGTAACTGCTTGAACTCGGAATAGTCACTGTATTTACGGCCGTCATGCAGTGTTCCGGACGCATCGATAGAGGGAGCACCTCCACGGGCTGACCAGTTTCGTGTTTCTCCGTCCTGAACTTCTCTCCATTGGCCAACAGCGTTGAAGTTTTCTAAAGCCAGTCCATACCCGTCGATTTGAATGTGACATTCAGCGCAACCTTCGACATCCCGATGCGCTGCCAGGCGCTCTCTCACAGTCAGGTTTTCTCCGACAACATTCGCCTCAAGTTCGCCGGCATCAGGTGGAGGCAGTTGGGGCCGTTCATTAAAAAGGACATCCAGCACATAGACGCCTCGATGTACGGGGCGCGTCCGATTGCCATCACTTCCCCAACGATGGAGTCCGGCCATTCCCAGGAGTCCACCTCTAGGTGACTCCGCTGGAAGAACAACTCGTCGAAATACAGGTCCAGATACGTCAGGAATCCCGTAATATTCAGCAAGACGCTCATTTAACATCGTCCACCGACAGTTGAGGAAATCGGCGATGGGCTGATCACTGCGCAGGACCTCACGAAAGAATTCCAGGGCTTCCTTTTTGAAGTCTTCTTGGAGTGATGCGTTCTCGGGGCGATCAAATGCCGGATAGACTTCGACATCGGGCGGGAAACGATCAAACTCATCTACTTTGAGCCATTGACGTGCAAAGTCCATAACAAGTGCTTCACTTCTGTTGTCTTCAAGCATGCGCAAAGTCTGAACTGTCAATTCATCAGTTGAACCGAGCAGTCCCGCTCGAGCAGCAGACAGAAGTTGTTCATCTGGCAAACTGCTCCAGAGAAAGAAGGAAAGTCGCTCTGCGAGTTCCAACTCTTCCAATGTAGAAAACGATTCCCCATGAGTTGTTCCGAGAAACAGGAAACTGGGTGAGGTCAGCATCGTCGCCAGGCCGACTTTGACAGCTTCGGTCAGTGGTTCTCCGGCATCCAATTCACGCTCAACAACAGTGACAACCTCATCAATATCCTGAACATCAACTGACCGCCGCCAGGCGACTGGTAGCAAACGACGAAAAATACTATGGACGTATTCCCGATCAGCAACATCTCCTTGGGGAGAGGCGAATATCGTCTGATGGCTCTGGGGCGGCCAGCTTTCGTATAGGGGACCTTCGATTTCGACCCAATCGAGAAATAGTCTTGGCAATGCTGCGGTTGTCGTTGTTAGAGGATTCGGACGACTGGATGCAATAACTCCCTCCGCACGCATCTGGGCTCGCAATCTTGCTGCCTCTTGTGCCTTGCCTTCTGAAAGAAGTCGTTCAACTTCAGCATTCATTTCCATATGCAGCAGGTTGGCCTGTCCGAAGTTGGTGCCGTTGACGAAAATGGCCACCAGACCGTCCGCTCCAGCGGTCTCCAGTGGAAGAACAACTTCATATGTCTTCGGCGTTTCCAGTGGTGCATCAACGAATGTCTCCAGTAGAGTTGTTCCAATCTCTGGTCTCCAGAGACGGAGCAGAATTCGCTCATTACTCGACCGTTGATCGACAGCTGCACGGATTCGAACGGCATATCGACCTGTAACAGGCACCATCTTGTTGAAATCATCACGTCGTAGTGAGCGTCTTGTACCAACCGAACCACTCATCAGAATCAAACCTTCTGGAACGAGTTCCGCCCAGGGTCTCATTGTCACTTCGTAGGGATGCACAGGTGTGTCTTCGAATTCAAATCGCACTCGTTGGGTCGGCACAGGCGGGTTTTGGGTGTCTCCTGAAATGATCGCATGGTCGGCAATCTGCAGCGCCGCAGAAATATAGGCATCCAGCTGAGCCCTTTCCAGCATCAGGGATTCAGCTCGTTTGTCAAAACCTTCAATTTGAGGATCGGGCGGCAGGATTCGTGAAAGTTCCTCACAGAAATCACTCGACAGGTGCAGCAGATCGCGAACGCAGTTGCAGTATTCAGTACGAGTCAATCGACGGGCAGCTGTTCGAACCAAAGGAGTGTTATGCTGAGCAGGTTCAACTGTGGCTACAGTCAGTCTGCTCGGTTCATCGACATGGGATTCATTCATCTGAGACGAATCCGGCTGACGACTGTAACATCCAACCAGCAGAAAACATGACAGGACTGCAACAAATGATATTTGTCCTGGCTGGATAAACGGCATTACTCTTCGCTCCGAACAGTAAATGTTCCTGGCCCATCGGGGGATACCCAGATACGATCAATCATCAGGCTGAGGTTGTTGTCTTTTGAAGTGATGACGAGTTCAAAGGGAAGCTCACTAGCCGATAGTGGAGTTTCGCTCCAGTCAGAAACTCGACCGAATGTGTCCAAAGGGATACTGACCGTTCTCCACTGCCCCGCATCGAATGGCCACCATAGACGCTCGTCTTTAAAGCGATACGTCGCGATCGGTGGAAGATCCTTGCCTGTTGAACGTGTGCTTAAAAAAATCTGGAACCAGTCTGGTTTGTCGAGTTTATAAGTGATATTCAGGTGTTCTCCGCCCTGAATGGAAAAGAGCCCATTCTGCCAGGCTTTTTGTGAAGTGATTCCGTATACCACACCATCCCGCTCAGAATATTCCTCTGCTCGCACTCCTCCCCGTTTCGGTTCACCTTCTTCTGTCAGGGTTCCTGCCTGCCATCCAGTAGGCAGACCTTGTTCAAAGTCGACATCGAACAACAGTTCAGGAGTAACAAGCTTCTGTGCACTGAGTTCGGCAGCGTCCGTTCCAGCGACAGCTCTCGATCCAGCCAGCAGTTCAATTGAGCGACCATCATGATTGCGGGTCAACATGACATGTCCATCCAGAACCGAGACATCTGTTTCCTTGGCTGAAGCGTCGAGAGAAAACTGTGTGCCGATCACTTCGATTCTTGCAGTCTGTGTAACAATCTGCACTTTTTGTCCAGGCGGTTGTCGGGATATCGTGGCACCAATCTGCCCTTTCTGTACACGAATCTTCTTGCCATATTTTCCTTCCAGTTGAACGTGGCATTGCCCCGCGAGTACCAGCTTCGATTCATCTGGAAAGACAACTGTTGCCATGTCCTGCGGGCCAGGGATGCGGATTTCTTCACCGCTGTAGATTGCCCGTCCCTCTGCAGCCAGTTCTGAGGTACCGTTGGTGTGAACCAGATCAACCTGCCCCTTGATCTGTTTTAATTCCGCAACAGGTGCTGTTTGTCCCGGAACAAGCCAAAGTTGCATTGCAATCATGACAAGCGCCAGGCAAGAAGCGAGAGCCAGCCAGGGGCGTATTCTGTTTGTTCGCCTGGTAAACAGATTTGGAGGGAATTGTTCTTTGCCAGATATTGATTCGTCGAGTTCGATCGAGCGTCGTCGTGTTCTGGCCCAGTCTCGCAGGACTGATTCTTCAAAGGCTATCCTGAGCAATTCCTCGGCCACTGCCGGGTCATTACACAAAGCGCTGTCCAGTTCCCCACTTATCGAGTTTTCTGGACATTCTCCCAGCCAGGAGGAGAACCGTTCGAATCGTTCTCGATCCATCAGGCCTCCTCCAGGCATAACTTGCGTTCAATACATTGCCGCAGGCTTTGCCTGATCCGATAGAGCAAGGAAGAAATACCTTGCTCAGACCGACCAAACCGTCTGGCCAGCGCACCGGTATCGGCTGCTGTCCCGTCATATCGTGCCATCAACAGTTGCTGGCTCTCTGGTGGCAGTTTCTCAAGACACTCCAGAAGTGACTCCCGTCGGCTGCGGGAACTCTGGTTAGAATCTACTCTTTCTGCCGCTGCCGTGATATGAGCAATCGTCTCGGGATCAATAGGGATCAGACGTCTGGAGACGCGAAAATGTTCCAGCACTCGTCGCCTGGCAACCTCTCGGGCCCAAGCCAGGAACCGGCTGTCATCCAGAGGAATATCATCGCTGGAAATAATTGCTACTGAAACATTCTGTAAGATGTCATCCGCGTCAATATGACTGCGAACACAGGCGAGCACGTAGGCGTATAGCGCATCCCGATTTTCTAGCAGTTTTTCAGCAGCTTTCGCTGAGGTCGAAGCATTCTGGGACACGACCACCCTTTCTGATTCCGTCTTACTTTCAAGCCCACCTTAATGTAAGGGACTTTGAATCGAGAGTTTTGGCATAAATTCTGCATTTTTTCAGATCCTCCACCAAAGAACTTATCTCTCTAACCCTCCCATTTCAGGACGGAGCCACCAACATTTTCTTGTGTTGCAATCCGCTACTTGCTCTATGTCAACAGGTTACATCGTTAGATGCCCGGTCAGACTGCATCAAATCTTACTTGGTGAGTTTGGTAAAGCCAGCAAGGGATATCTAACTCAGCCGCGAATGATGCGTTTAACGGATCGGTTTATTTTATCTGGTTTTCATTCACGGATTATTGTCACATAACTTTGGGAGAAGCAGGGGGCCTGCCGGATTACAACTTGATTGAACGGAGACGCAGGGCATTGGCAATCACTGAAACAGAACTGAAACTCATGGCTGTAGCGGCGAGCATCGGGTTGAGAAGCAGGTGCTCCGAGACGGGATATAACACTCCTGCAGCAATTGGGATTCCGAGCGCATTATAGATCAGGGCGAAGAAGAGGTTCTGCCGGATGTTTTGCATTGTGAGTCGACTGAGCCGGACCGCTTTCACGATGCCACGCAGGTCCCCCTTTACCAGTGTGACACCAGAAGATTCGATGGCAACATCGGTGCCTGTTCCCATGGCGATGCCAACATCTGCCTCCGCCAGGGCAGGGGCGTCATTGATGCCGTCCCCGGCCATCGCCACTGTTCGTCCTTCTGTTTTCAGTGACCTGATCCGTTCGTGTTTGTCTTCTGGTTTGACACCCGCCTCAAACTTATCGATCCCGAGTTTTCCGGCGACTGACCTGGCGGTCCGCTCATTATCCCCGGTCAGCATGATGATCCGGAGTCCTAACTCTTGCAGTTGGAGTACAGCCTGGGCCGTGGTCTCTTTGATCGGATCCGAGACGGCGATCAGACCGGCCATCTGTCCATCAACAGCGACGAACATGACCGTACGTCCCTGTATCTGCAGGTTTTCGGCCTGTTTGTCGAGAGCGTAAAGGTTGGTTGTGTTCCGGCTTTCAAGCAGGTCCCGTTTTCCGATGATGACAGATTTGCCATCAATGGTTCCTGAAACTCCGCCTCCTGTAATAGAGTCGAAATCCTGAACGTCGTGGAGAGTCAATCCTTGTTTTCTGGCTCCTTCAACAATCGCTCGTGCAAGGGGATGTTCGCTCTGCATCTCGACGGCTCCGGCGAGTTGAAGCAAATCAGCCTCGGTAAACGGATCCGTGGCGAGATACTCTGTCAGCTCTGGTCGTCCTGCAGTCAGTGTGCCAGTTTTGTCGATGACAACAGTGTCCACCTTTTCGAGGGTCTCCAGAACTTCGGCATCTTTGATTAGAACACCTTCTTTTGCTCCCCGTCCGACTCCGACCATGATGGACATGGGAGTTGCCAATCCCAGTGCACAGGGACAGGCAATAATCAGCACAGCGACTGAGTTGACCAGTGCCCAGGCGAGGGCAGGTTGTGCAGGCTGTAAAACGGCCCAGGCAAGAAAAGTGACAATTGCAGTCAGAATGACGGCTGGCACAAAATATCCTGCAACTGTGTCAGCAACTTTTTGAATGGGGGCACGGCTCCGTTGAGCATTAGCAACGATCTCAACAATTCGGGCAAGTACAGTCTGATTACCGACCTCCATTGCTTTCATCAGAAATGAGCCGGTCTGATTGACAGTTCCGCCGATCACCTCATCACCTGGCTTCTTGGTAACAGCGAGAGGTTCACCAGTAATCATCGATTCGTCGACTGAACTTTTCCCTTCTGTGAGACTGCCGTCAACAGGAATCTTCTCACCGGGACGCACTCGCAGGATGTCACCTTTTTTGAGACTGCTGACTTCCACATCACGCTCAACACCTTGTACCACGATATGTGCAGTAGGGGGAGCCAGTGACATCAATTCTCGAATGGCACAACTGGTCCGGCGTCTGGCTCGCATCTCCAGGACCTGTCCCAGCAGCACAAGTGTGATAATGACGGAAGCGGCCTCGAAGTAGACTTCGGCGACTCCCCCGTGCTTGAAGTCATCAGGGATAAGTGCGGGGAAGAGGGTCGCCATTACGCTGTAGAGATAGGCAGCACCTGTCCCCATTGCAATGAGTGTAAACATATTGAGGTTCCACGAGATTACCGACTTCCCACCCCGCACAAAAAACGGCCATCCCGCCCACAGGACAACCGGAGTACTCAAGACAAGTTGCAGCCAGATATGGATTGTATGACCCAGCCAGCGATTAACGGGGGCACCAGTCATCGGCAGCATCGCCAGCAGGAATACGGGGAGACTCAAGAGGAGGGCCAGCCGGAAACGAAAAGTCATGTTGACGAGTTGTGCGTCTTCTTCTTCTGAGGCGAAGGTCTTCGGTTCCAGATCCATGCCACAAATCGGACAATGACCAGGGTGATCTTGCTCCACGTCCGGGTGCATCGGGCAGGTATAGAATGTTCGACCTCTGATCAAACTGGACGGAACTGGTTCGAGTGCCATGCCACACTTCGGACAATTCCCCGGCTGATCGCTCTCAACACCAGCACACATCGGACAGAAGAATCTGGCTACTGGCCTGACCTGAAGTAGAGGTTTTGATTCATGCTGGCAGCAACTATGAATTGTGTGCAGGACAGGCTCGATTGGACATTCTGACTGTGTAAACTTCCGACGACAGGACTCACTGCAAAAGTAGAAGACTTCGCCACCCTGTTGGAAGTTGAGTGCGGTGGATTCATCAACCGTCATTCCGCAGATCGGATCAATGGCCATCTTCGGGTACCCCAGTTCTAGAGACTCTGCCTTGCGTGGTCACCTAATTCTGAACTGAATACGATCGTGCCTCTGGTGGCAAGAGGAGGCGCCAAAATCCTTCAAATACTATCCCGTTCGAATAACAATCCAATTTCAGGCAAGTACCTCCATCACCACACGATGCTCTTCGACGCCAGTCAGACGTTGATCCAGTCCAAGGTGTCTGTAAGTCAACCGTGTATGGTCGAGTCCCATTAAATGTAAAATGGTGGCGTGGAAATCACTGACATGGCAACGTTTCTCGACGGCTTTAAATCCAAGTTCGTCCGTGGCACCAACTGCCTGACCTCCCTTCACCCCCGCTCCTGCCAGCCACATCGTGAAGCCATGCCAGTTGTGATCACGGCCTGGTTTATCGACTCCTTCACTCGTAGGAGTGCGTCCGAATTCTCCTCCCCATACGAGTAAAGTTTCATCCCACAATCCGGATCGCTTCAAATCGGCAATGAGAGCGGCGATTGGTTTGTCGGTCTCACCCGCGTGGGTTTTATGATTGGTAATGCAGTCGGTATGACCATCCCAGGTATCTTCAATATGCCCACCTCCGGAATAGAGCTGGATATATCGAACGCCTTTTTCGATCAGTCGGCGTGTGATCAGACATTTTCGTCCGAAGTCCTGCGTGAGCGGATCATCGATGCCGTACATTTCGAGCGTTTGCCTGGTTTCGGTCGAAAGATCGACAACCTCGGTGGCTTCCGTTTGCATTCGATAAGCCAGTTCATACGACTCAATCCGAGCGGCAAGTTCAGAGATATCTGAACGCGTCTGAAAATGTTCCTCATTAAGAGATTTCAGGAGGTCAAGGCTTCGACGCTGTGTTTGCTCCGTTGTGCCTTCCGGGGTAGCCAGGTCGAGTAAAGGGGATCCCACACTGCGAAAGAGAGTTCCCTGATAGGCAGCGGGCATATAACCTGCTGACCAGTTGGAAGCAGAACCAATCGGACCACCACGGGGATCAGTCATCACCACAAAGCTGGGAAGATTCTCATTTTCGGTACCGAGTCCATAACTGAGCCATGTGCCGAGACTGGGCTTTCCAATGAAGATACTTCCAGTATTCATCTGCAGACAGCCGGAGGCGTGAGAGGCGGTATCAGCATGGACAGATCGAACAACGCAAAGATCATCTGCATAATTCGATAAGTGCGGGTACAGGTCGCTGATTTCGAGTCCACTCTCGCCATGTTGGTGAAACACGAAAGGAGATTTCATCAGATGACCAATTGGGCGCCCGTTGGAGCCAACTTCCGCATCCCCTTTGTAGGGAGTGCCGTGATAACGAGCCAGCGCCGGCTTGGGATCAAATGTGTCAATCTGAGACGGACCACCGTTCATGAAGAGAAACACACAATGTTTCGCCCTGGCGGATATCTGAGATTGAAGGGATTGGCCAGGATTCGTGGCATTCGCAGTATTTGCCAGTAAATCGGTCAGGGCCAGTCCTGCAAAACCACCACCGATCTGCCAGAGGAATTCCCGGCGATTTCGCCCACATGGGGTCTGATTCCTGATAAAACGGTGCATGTACTACTCCGGGTAGTAGAACTCGTTGAGATTGAAAATCACACGACACAACTCCTCCAGCGACTCTTTCTCCAGGAACTGAGTCATCTGTTCCAGTTCTGAATCTGAAGGGTGATGGCTGAGCGAAAGTTGCCAGGCAAGTTGAATCTGTCTCGCTGGATCACTCCCCGCTTCAGCTCTGAGCCGTTCAGCAAAGCTGGAGGCGAGTTGTTGCGTCAGTTGACCATTAAACATTGTGAGTGCCTGTGGGGCGATTGTTGTGATTTGCCGTTTGGGACAACTGCTGACCGTATCTGCCAGATCCAGTGATTCGAACATGGGAACAATCAGCCCACGCTTGATCAGGACGTAGATACTCCGCCGCATCGTTTCCTCTGGTTCTGAAACCTGCCAGACTGAGCCTTTATCGGTGTTTGCTTCGATGGCTGCCAGAGGTATCGGAGGTTTTACTCCGGGGCCAAAACGTTTGGGATTGAGAGAGCCACTGACAAATAACATCGAGTCACGAATCGCTTCCACTTCCAGACGACGATAGCGATTGATTGATGTTGGAGATTTCAGAGACTGCCATGATCGACTACTAAGCATCAAAGCATGCAGTTTTTTCAGAGACCAGTCCGCATCGTGTATGAACCAGTAGGAGAGCCAGTCAAGCAGTTCAGGATTTGAGGGAGCTGCACCCATTACTCCAAAATCGTTGGCTGTCGAAACAATTCCTTCTCCAAAATGCTGTTGCCACACCCGGTTTACAATCACCCTGGCTGTTAAAGGATTTTCCTGACTGATCATCCAATTCGCTAACCCTAAACGTCGTCTGCAGGTCTCATCACCAGCGGAGGGAAACTCTGGTTGTTGATCCACCAGAACCCCAGGGACAGCTGGCTCTACCTGTTCCCCCAAATTGGAAGGTGAACCACGCTTCAGCAGAAATGTCGGATTGGGAGCAGGAGAGGTTTCATTCCAGGCATAGACTTCGGTCCCTTCAAAGTTGACTGTCTTTTCAGTGCGTCCCTCTCGTGGTCGCTCTAAAGGATTGAAGACTGCCAGAAAACTGTAGTAGTCTTTTGAGCTGATCGGCTCAAATTTGTGGTCATGACAGCGAGCACAGCCAATCGTCAATCCCAGGAAAGCCTGCCCGGTTGTACTGATGATGTCATCCAGTTGGTCGTAGCGGTCAGTTTTGGGGTCGGCTGGTTCATCCGCCCAGTGCCCCAGTCGTAGATAACCGGTTGCGATCATTGTCTCTAAAGTGCGGTCAGGCAATTCATCGCCGGCCAACTGCTCGAGCACAAACTGATCAAACGGCTTATCATCATTGAGTGATTTGATGGCGTAATCCCGATATCTCCAGACAAACGGTTTTTCCGCATCCCGTTCATAGCCATTTGTGTCTGCGTATCGAACAACGTCCAGCCAGTGACGTGCCCAGCGTTCGCCATATTCTGGACGTGAAAGCAATTCAGAGATGACCTTATTGAGATCAGCTTTTTCAGCAAACTGATCCTGCTCCTGGATTGTTGGCGGGAGCCCTGTCAGATCGAGATGAACTCGTCGCAGTAACACAGAGGAGGACGCTCGATCAGAAGGCTCGATTCCTTCAGCCTGATACTTTGCATATACGAAGCGATCAATTGGATTCTGAGACCACTCATTGCAGTTGATCTCAGGCAGCTCAGGGTTCGATATCGGCTGAAATGCCCAGTGTTCATGTGGTGACCGGGAAAAGACTTCTTCAGCAGGGAAAACTGCTCCAGCTTCGATCCAGTTTTTGAGCAACTCGATTTCTCGCGTAGTCAGCGGTGATCCTTCAGGCGGCATACGTACCGATTTGTCTCCTGAACTGATGCGTTGGAACAGCTCACTTTCCTCAGAATTTCCAGGAATAACAACTGGTTTGGAGCCTCCTTCCAGAATCAGGACACCTGCATCAAGCCTCAGTTCCGCTTCCTGTTTTGCGACCCCATGGCATGAGATGCAGTGTTGCCTCAAGAGCGGCTTGATCTCAGTTTCATAGTCAACGGCAGCCTGGATAACAGAAGCTGGGAGAATCATCCCAATGCATAGACTCACTGTGGGAAGCAGTCGATTCATCATACGAGTTCTGTTCAGAGGGGGCACAGGAAATGAATGGTTCTGATGCGCTCGTCATAAAATAGAGGATCTGATTGTATCAGCACGAATCCCAGATGTGAAAACAACCTCTCCGGTAAGATGCTTGATGATCAAATTTCGTGGAAAGAGAAAATTTCTCACTCATCCAAAGATCTCTCTGATCACTTGTGCTTCATTGACACCGGTCAATTTATCTTTGAGACCATTTCGAGTGATAAAGAGTTCTTCGTGATGCAGTCCGAGCAGATGCAGCAGGGTTGCATGGAAGTCGGTAACACTGACCCGATTCTCAACAGCAGACAGTCCGAGTTCGTCAGTCTCGCCATATACAAAGCCTGACTTCACACCACCACCTGCCAGCCAGGCAACCATCGCATTTTTATTGTGATCGCGCCCAGCGTTGCTTTCGTTCTTGTCTGCTGGCAATTGAGCAATTGGTAAGCGTCCCATTTCGCCTCCCCAAATGACTAAGGTACTATCCAGTAAACCACGTTGTTCCAGATCCTGCAGCAGCCCTGCGGTTGGCTTGTCGGTGCGGCGGCAAGCAGCGGCAAGTGTGGTGGCAATGGCATCGTGATTATCCCAGATCTGCGAGTTGATAAACAGTTGCACAAAGCGAACTCCACGCTCAATCAACCGTCGTGCGATGAGACAACGTCGTCCATATGACTCGGTTTCTGGATGGTCGATGCCGTACAATTGAAACATGGCCTCAGTCTCCTGACTCAAATCTAATGCCTCAGCCGCTTCGAGTTGCATTCGAGATGCCAGTTCGTAAGTCCCTATTCGAGACTTTAATTGCGGCAGGTGCGATCGACGCGCTGCGAACGCCTGGTCGAGTCGGCCGATCAGATCACGTTCATAGTCTGAGACTGCATCGGGTTGTACGTAACCTCGATTAAGATTGAGCACTGGAGAACCGGTGGCCCGAAACCGCGTTCCCTGATATTCGGCAGGCAGAAATCCAGATTGCCAGTTGTTGATACCGTTGACGGGAAGTCCGAGTGGATCGTCCAGAACAACATAGGCTGGCAGATTCTCGTTCTCGCTGCCCAGACCATAAGAAACCCAGGAGCCCAGCGAGGGATGTCCGGTGAATTCGGTGCCAGAATGGAATTTATATAATGCTGGCTCGTGCGTGAGATTCGTGGTATGCATCGAACGAATCATTGTCATCTTGTCGACTTGAGTTGCCAGGTGCGGCATCACGTCCGAAACCCACATCCCTGACTGCCCGTGCTGGGCAAACTTGAAAGGACTGCGCATTAACGCACCCGCCTTGTCCGGGAACTCAACCTCACCTGCAATTTTATCGAAGTAAGCTTCGCCATGGTGCCTGTCCAACTCCGGCTTGGGATCAAACAGATCCATCTGGCTCGGTCCACCGTTCATGAACAGGTGAATCACCGATTTGGCCCTGGGATGGTGATGGGCTTGTGAATCTTCTGCTGCGTACAGATCATGTCCCAGTAAATAGGTGAGAGCTGCGCCATTTAATCCCGCTGCGACTGACTGAAAGAATCCACGTCGAGGTAACGATGGAGCAGCTTCTTGAGGTGGAGCGGGAAAAGGGGGTTTATTCCACATAGATGAACTCAGCCAGATTAATGATCGCGTGGCAATAGGTTGTCAAAGCATGCTTCAGGATAACATCTTCAGTTTCGTCCGGATGCGCAGCCTGCCATCTCGACGACAACTGTTCGAGGGCATCAACCCCCGCTACCATTTCTTCTTCAGCAGGAGACCTGGAGAATGCATGACGATAAATGCTCGTCACCAGGGATGATGGTTCGGAGTTGCCTGCTTCCAGCATTCGCTCTGCGAAATGGCCGGCAAGACGATGCACAAATGCGTCATTCATCATGTGCAGTGCCTGAGGAGCGACTAGTGATTGATTACGTTGAATGCAATTCGGCCCCATTTGCGGAAAATCAAAACTGTCCAGAAGCGTTGGGATTTGTGTGCGTCTTTGCAGAATATAGATACTCCGCCGCCAACCCAAATCTGTAGGCTTCGAAGTCGTCAAACCATCAGCCCGCAATTCTACTTCGTCAGCTGGGCCGAATTGTGTTTCATCCAGCTTGCCAGCTATCAACAGCAGACCATCTCGTATCGGCTCAGCTTCCAGTCGCCTTACCTTGCATCGTGAGTAAAGTGTTCCCTCAGGATCGATTTTCAAAGACTCAGCAGAGGCGAATGATGTTTGCCTGTATGTGTTGGACGTGACCATTAAGCGATGCATCGCCTTGATACTCCATGCCTGATTGACGAATTCAGTGGCTAACCAGTCCAGCAACTCGGGATGCGTGGGAGGCTGGCCAGCGATGCCGAAGTTACCTGGTGTGCTGACAATTCCTTGACCAAAATGATGCATCCAGATCCGATTGACCATTACTCGGGCTGTTAACGGATGATCTGGCTTCGTCAGCCAGCGGGCGAGGGCAAGACGACGATAAGTAGGTTGAGGACTGTCTGCCTCAAGTTGCCCCGTGGAGGTCGCAGAATGCTTTGATTCGGGAATGAACAGAGAGAACTCATCAGGATTGGTATTAACGGAAAGCACCGCTGGCACACCAGGAGAAACCGGGCGTCCTGGTGATTGATAGTCCCCTCGCTTGAGAATGAAGGTTGGCGAGGGATTGCCACGAGACCAGAGTGCTCGAATTCGTGGTTCTCGAGGACGACTCGCTTCTAACTGCTGGATTTCCATTTCCAAATTTGGCCGCTCTACGTCGCTGGCCTGTTTGGCATTTTCCTGTAAAGCCATCACTTCCAGATTGATCCGTTGGGTCCGTTCCTCGAAGGCCCGGCGTTCGCTTGAAGTTACATAAGGCAGAGTCCGTTCGCCATCGGAACGCAGCCAGTCATGCTCGTCATAGGCATCTTTGAGAATTGCTGCCAGGCGGTAATAGTCTCGCTGGGGAATGGGATCAAATTTGTGAGAATGACAACGAGCACACTTGAGCGTGAGCCCCATTACTGCCGAACCGAGGATATCAATTTCATCAGCGATGATCTCCAGCCGATCAGGAACAAAATTTGTGATGTTGGCAAAGGTTCGATCAGGAGCCGTCCGTAGGAATCCAGTGGCGACGAGATTGTCGTAGATCTCTGGTGTGATCTCTTCAGCACTTCTGTAATCGGCAAGCTCGTCTCCAGCAAGTTGTTCCAGCAGAAATCGAGAGTAGGGTTTATCATTATTGAAGGAGCGGATCACATAAT
>JAGQQT010000410.1 GCA_020426065.1 Planctomycetaceae bacterium
AACCGTCGCCATCCTCGGACTGGTGCTGGCATTTCTGATTGCGATGTTCGTGATCCGCTACGATTACCGTGCAACTGGTGAAGGCCGGCTCATGCCAATTGTGCAGCGGGATGTATTCGCTCAGCAGGATGCGGAGGTGGAAGAGGTCCTCGTCAAAGGGGGTGAAGATGTCAAAGCCGGTCAACTGCTGGTGACCTTAAGAAATCCCCAGCTGCAGGCAGAGTTCCTGCGCATCCAGGGGGAACTGAATGAGAAACGAATTCTGGTCCGCGCCCAGACGTCCGAACTGGAATCCGCCTCCCGAGCTGGCCAGGTGGAAGAGGCCATCCGCCTGCAGGGACGCATCGCCGAAACCGAGATTGAAATTTCCAGCCTCACCCAGGAACTGGCCATCCTGAAAGATCGTGTAGAAAAGCTGAAAGTTTACTCACCGATTGATGGCACAATTGCCACCTTCCAGGTGGAACAGACATTGCAGAACCGCCCGGTGAAACGGGGTGATGTCCTGCTGGAAGTGATGGACAAAACGCAGGCCTGGCATCTGGAACTGAATGTCAAAGACAAACGGATGGGACATCTGTTGCGGGCGCAGCAGAAAAACGATTCTCCAGAGCTGGACATCGAATACGTGCTGGCCACCGATCCGGAAACGACTTACCACGGACATCTGGAGTCGATTTCCACTCGCACTTCAGTCGCTCCCGAGGAAGGTCATGTGGTGGAAGTGCTGGCCGAGATCGATGAGGATCAATTGCCTGAGCTGCGAATCGGAGCGGAGGTGATCGCCAAGATCAACTGCGGAAAGATGTCGCTCGGCTATGTCCTGTTTGGAGATGGCCTCGATTTCCTGCGAATCCAGCTCTGGCTGTAATCAGCAGGCGTTTTGTTTACGGTTTGGATTCCGTCAACTGCTGCATGGCCTTGCTCAGTTTATGATGAGCGGCTTGAGCGGGAGGGTCGGTAAGATCAGCTGGGACTTCATGCAACAGATCCCGGCAGTCGATCAGTTTCTGGCCCTTCCGATGCCAGCGAAACTGACCATCGAACAGGATGGCATCGTTTCCATAGCTGGCGGTGATCCACTGGCGGGGTGAAGCCTCTTTTCCGTGCATTGCGGAGGCAAAGGAAACGCCATCCAGCTTCAAATCGGAGATGCTGACATCGGCCAGCTCACAGAATGTCGGAAACAGATCGGCCGCATCCACCAGGTCTTCCCTGACAGCTCCGACCGGAACCTGTCCCGGACACCGGACCAGCAGCGGCACATGCATCCCGCCGTTGTTCAAATCTGTTTTTTTCCCGGTGACCAGTCCCTGCGTGGTTTCGCGGGGCGGCTTGCTGTCGGTCCCGTTGTCTCCCATGAACACGATGTATGTCTGACCGGCAATTCCAAGCTGATCCACTTCCCGCACAATCCTGCCGACCAGTTTGTCGAGATAAGCGACCATCTGGTTCAAGGAACCTTCCTCACGTCCAGCCAGACGATCATCAGCCGTCGGCAGAATGGGCCAGTGAGGCAGCATCATGTTGTGATGAATGTAGAACGGCTTCTTCTCAGCAACCGCCAGCTTCATCTGGTCAATGACGTAGTCGGCCAGCACATCCGGTCCGTAACGGTCCGCGATATCATCCCGCACTTTACCATCATGATTCAGGCAGGGATTCCAGTAGCGGGTCGTTTTCGCTCCGCCCCGCCAGATCTGCCAGACACACCAGGAATCAAAACCGGCAACCCGGCAGTGTTCTGGATGAAACTCCAAAGCTGCCAGCTGCCATTTCCCGGTAACCGAAGTGAGATATCCCGCAGAACGGAGTCGCTGAGCAACCGTGGGAAGCTTTTGAAAATCCACCGACTGCTTTGACCCGAGATGAATCGGCAGAACCGTCGTGTATCCGTGGTGCAGTGCATAAGTTCCCGTGTAAACGCTCATCCGGGAAGGCGTGCAGACCGGACTGGTATAGCATCTTTCAAAACGGGTCCCCTGCTCTGCCAGCCGATCCAGTTCAGGTGTCGGAACGGATTTCCCGCCATAGCAGCCCAGCATTTCATACCCGAGATCGTCGGCAAACAGCAGCAGAATATTGGGTTGCTCTGCTGCCTGCAGTGGAGTGCACATCAAACCGAACAGAATGGAGAACAGCCAGAGCCTCATCGTACTTCCTCTGCTTCCGCTACTTGGCATCGCCCGGGTTTGGTGTTTCCTGAAACTCGTAAATGGCGTTCAGATGGCGGAAGTCATCATCATAATCCAGACCATACCCGACAACGAACCGATCCTGAATCTGAAATCCAAAATAGTCGGGAGCGGGAAAATGTTCTGTCCGGGACTGTTTCCAGAGCAAAACAGCCGTATTCACAGATGCTGGCTGCATTGTCAGCAACTGCTGCTTCAAAGCCGAGAGCGTCTTTCCCGTGTCGAGAATATCATCGACGATCAGTAAATCCCGATCTGCAACGGGGGGAAGAAACCCACATTCAATTCGGAGTGGACCAGAACTGGTGCTCGCTCCCGGATAGCTCGAAGCCTGCACCACACCAATCTGGTGAGGAATGCGGAGATGTCGTACCAGGTCTGCCAGAAACATCAGACTCCCGGTCATCACACCAATCAGGGTGAGCGGCTGACCGGTATAGTCATGTGAGATTGCCTCCGAGAGTTCCATTACTCGGGTCTGAATCTGTTCGGGACTGATCAGCTGCTGCAAGTTGGATGATGTCATCAGGTTCCCTCTGCAACAGATTCCAGTCATAACTGCGGGAGTGGAATAGTGACGACTGGAAAGGTCTGAAGAAAATCAGTCTCCGCTGGATGGGGGAGGTTCCAGCATATCTTCCCGCCACTTCATCGCACGATCCATCGGCTCGATGCGGAGGACAACCACTCCATCCTGAAACAGGCGAACCGTTCCCGTTGATTCCGAAATGGCAATCGCGATCGATTTGGTGGCCTTGGAGATCGCGGCGGCAGCCCAGTGCCGGGATCCGAGCCCCTTCGACAGTGTCAATCCTTCGGCGGGAGCATCCAGAATTCTGCCAGCAGCAACCACGGTACCATCGGAAGCAATCACAAAGGCACCATCAATCTGGGCCAGTTCCTTGACACTTTCCCGGACACGGGGATTACGCAGCTTGCATTCTTTCCGGCTGTAACCCCGAAACGGATCGTGGACACCTTCATGGGACATCTGCATGACCTTGCGGTCATTTCCCACGACAAACAGGGCACCAACCGATTTTCCTTCGCGGCCTTCGCGGCCAATTTCACAGGCCAGGTCCACCACGATGCGTAACGTTTCGAGCGGAACCTGAGTTTCCAGACGCTGCAGATCCCGGGAAGTGAGCCGGGACAACTGCTCGCCCAGAGGGATGATGCTGATCGTATCCAGATCTTCACGATCATACCCGGCGTAAACGGTCACGACAGTTTCTCCACTGCTGATCAGCTCATCGGCAATCCCTTCCAGCAGGGCCTGACCGAGCTGATTTTGCCGCGTTCCGGGCTCGTTCAGCAGTTCAATCACATCAATATCGTCTTCTCTGGCTGCTTCCCGGACAGTTGGTTTATCGGATGCGACAATCAGCTTGATTCCATTCATGCCATTCTGGATATCCCGGAAATCGTATTCGACTTCAGCCAGGATCAGAATCGCTGTCGATTCAATCGACTCTGAGAGCGAGCGCGCACTATCCAGCAGACTGGCGACCTGGACTGATAGCTCAATACGCTTGTCGCGCATGGCAACTCTCCTCACTCCTGGAAACGTCTCATCTTCTCTGGGAAGTAAAAACGTGAACAATTCCGAACAGAATCAGCGCTGTTCTTACAAGCTGTTCCGGAGTGTACGGATTCCCGGTGAACCGTCAAGCAGTGTTCAGGCCGATTTCCTATTCTCGAACCGAGACTGAATTCTCGCTGACCGTCTCGGACTCATTGAGCAACTTTTCGGATCGATGATTCCGGGCGTGCACCAGAGTACCCGATCCGAATGCTCCGACAACCTGGTCATTCACATCCAGGGTACGGGACAACATGATTCCCTGCTCCAGATCAAACTCAATCACGCCGCTGGGTGTCTGGGTCATGATGCGGGTCTGAACGGCAGGATCCCGAATAATCGTGACCAGCGAAGTGGCAACCTCAATCTGCGCCACCTGGTTTTCAATTTGTTTCAGCCGATAAGTGCGGAGCAGCTTCACTTTCTCCTTGAGCTTGTCGGTGATCGGTACTTCCACTTCGAGTGTCTGTTTCCAGGTTTCCCCCATCTGGACAGGATGATCCGGAAAGATCACCAGAAAGTTCAAGGCAGGGTCATTTT
>JAGQQT010000411.1 GCA_020426065.1 Planctomycetaceae bacterium
AGTAACTTACGGTAAGATGCGGCCTGTGTGCCTGGCGGACAGCACGATCAAGAGAAAAGAACGCTCTGCGTCTTTCTGGTTGCAAGGATTTGTTTAGTGAATCAATCGACTGATTCAACAAGTGGTTTTCAGATTGTCGTAATTTCCGGCCCCAGTGGTTCCGGAAAAACGACCGTGGTTTCCCGACTGGAGCGGGAATCCTCAGTACCACTGATCAAATCGATTTCCGCCACAACACGACCTGCGCGGGTTAACGAAGTGGATGGTCAGGACTATTATTTCTTCAAACAGGAAGAGTTCGACCGAAAGCGGGAAGCAGGCGAGTTCCTGGAGTATGCGGAAGTACACCGAACCGGATACTGGTACGGAACACTGAAATCGGAAGTGGACAGGGCCAGAAAGCTGAATGGCTGGGCTCTGCTGGAAATTGATGTGGAAGGGGCGCTGAATGTGATGCAGCAGTACCCGGGTGCGATCACCATTTTCCTGACAACTCCTTCCGAGCAGGAATTTGAACGTCGGCTGCGGGATCGCGGAACCGAACAGGAAGAAGTCATTCAACGTCGGCTGCAGACAGCTCGTCAAGAACTGAAATCAGCCAATTTGTACAAATACACGGTCATCAACGACCACCTGGATCGAGCCGTTAACGAGATCCAGGAAATTCTCCATCACCATGCGGGGGAGCATTGCGAGCATGCTTGAAGAGCTGAAAGAAGAAGGAATTGTCAATAAGGTTGGTGGGCGGTTCAAATTGTCCACAATGATTCAAAAGCGGATGGTTGCCCTGAATCGCGGGGCCCGACCACTCGTGGAAATCCCGACCAAAAACCTGATGCGAATCGTGATTCAGGAAATCCTCGAAGACAAGATCTACCTGGATCAGTCCGGCAATGTGGCCATCAAAGGGGAAGTCGCTCCCAACTTTGACAGCTACTTTGATGCCGGTCCGGACGATGTTGATCTGTCATGAGTTCCCCCGTCCGTGAAATACTGATCGGTGTTTCTGGAGGAATAGCCGCATACAAATCCGCTGAGCTGGTCAGTCGACTGGTCAAGCGGCAGTATGCGGTTTCTGTTATTATGTCCGCCGCTGCGGAAAAGTTTATTGGCCGGGCGACGTTTGAAGCACTCACCAATCGGCCCGTCCATCAGGATCTGTTCTCCCCGCGTGAGCATTTCCTGGGGGAACACATCGGACTGGTTCGTCGTGCGGATTTGTTTGTGGTTGCTCCTGCCACAGCCGACCTGATTGGCAAGTTGGCCAATGGTCTGGCGGATGATCTGCTCAGTACCTCGCTCATGGCAGCAGAATGCCCTGTCCTGCTTGCCCCCTCCATGAACACAATCATGTGGAATAAACCGGCCACTCAGCGGAATCTCAATCAGGTTCTGGAGGATGGGGTTCGAGTGATTTCACCTGAAGAAGGCTGGCTCAGCTGCCGGATCACGGGCACGGGAAGAATGGCCGAACCGGAGCAGATCGAAGCGGCGATTGTTGAGCATTTCGCCAAATAGTGACCAGTCTATCGACCAATCTCAGCCAGAGTATGCCACTGCTGGCTTGACCTGCAGTGAAGTCATGAAAGTTGACACCTGCCAATTCACGTCAGCCGAAACAAGACTGCTCTGTATCCTTTCTTCACCCTCCCTCCGGAAGGGTCGGCGCAGCCGGGGAGGGAAAGTACTTCTGGAACTTCTCAGAGCAATCACCCTCCCCGAAGCCGAGTGCCTCGTCTTCGACCCTCCCTAAGGGAGGGTGAATAACGCTCTGCCCGTTTGATCCGTAGCCGCAGGCGCAGGAGTTTTCTCGGGAAAGACTGTTTCGCAATACCTGCGCCTGCGGCTACGGGTCAAACGAAGGGCAGCCTCAAAAATACTTTCAGGGCGGCGCATAAAAAAGAGTCTCAACGCTCGGCCAATTGACTTGTGGAGCCAATCTTGCCGAGCGTGAGACTTGCCCCCCCTCACACCGATGCCTCGACAGGCATCCGGCGCTCACTCCTCAATATTGGTCGCAAAACTTTTGCGATCATGGGGATAATCAATAGTGTGTGAGGCCAGACTTGATCTGGTTTGAGAAGGGGTGAATCCGGAGAAAACGGATTCAGAACAAAAACAGTGTCTTCCAGACCCTCCGTGAGAGGTGGATGGTTTGATCAATTCGCGCAGCCTGGGCGCGACAGGTATTGGCGGATCAACACAGTGCAGTGTTGAATTGAACTGATGAAAGTTCAGAAACCAGCGTTAAGAGCAATCAGCGATTGTCAACTCGCTGACGACCGGCTTCCTGCTCGGCACGATATTCGGCCAGAGCCCGTTCCTGATTTGGCAACAGTTCCTCAGGACCATGCGGAAAATATTGCACGTCGTCGCGGAGATAGAACGCAGAGGGAAGTGTTTGACCACCCATCTGAGTCTGACATCCGGTCGAGGCAAGACTCATCACACCGATTGCGATGAGGCACAGACACTGGCTGATGCGTGTTTGGAATACCATTTGGAAATGTCCGTTCAGAGGAACTACTGTGCTGAGCGTGGGAGAGTGTGGGAATCGTTTCAACAGTGTTAAGATCGGCCCTCAGAATCGATTTCTTTGGAAAAACTGTTCTAAATTGCCAAATCGTAACCTGCTGGTCCGTTTGGGTGGTTGGATTTCAGGGGGAATTGTGCCGTAACCTCTTTTATGTGTTGTGGTTGCGAGTTATTGGGGTTTCCGGGAGCCAGTCTGGGGGCAAGCTTTAACAATCCGGGACTTCAGGTGAGCGGGATGCTTGTTGCCATTCCGTCCAATTCACGACTCAATTATCCTTCGCCTCTCCTCACCAGCTACTGTCGACGTCAGGATGACGTGTAGATGTCCAATCAAGCCGATTCCGATTCCCCCAAGCCTTTAAGCTGGTTACGCAGTGTGCGGCACGTCAGCCTGCTGACATTGGTCAGTCGGATTCTCGGGCTGGTCCGGGACATGGGGATGGCTGCCCTGTTCGGAAATGGTCCTTTGCTGGATGCCTTTACGCTCGCCTTTCGGATTCCGAATCTGATGCGGCGGCTGTTTGGCGAAGGGGCCCTCACAACGGCGTTTCTGCCCGCTTACATCTCTGCACGGAAACAGGGGCCGGAACAGGCCGCCCGGCTGGCTTCCGGAGTTCTCATCATTCTGTTCTCGTTATTGACTGGTCTGATTCTGTTGGGATGGTGTCTGCTGGCCCTGCTGCAGGCATCGGGCTGGCTGGGTGCTGATGGAGAACATCTCATCTGGATGACCGCCTGGCTGCTTCCTTATGTGTTACTGATCTGCCTGACTGCTCAATATTGTGCCTTACTGCATGCTGAAAACCGGTTTGTCATTCCCGCTCTGGTCCCAGTACTGATGAATCTGGTCTGGATCGTGGCCATCTGGCAGATTGCTCCTGCCTATGCTTCCTCCACCGGTCAGTTGAAAGTGATCATCATTTCGATACTGGTGGGAGGGGTCGTTCAACTGATTGTCCCTGTGATTTCACTGTGGAAACTCGGATTTCGCCTACAATTCCCTGCTCGGGCAGATTTCTCCCGGTCCCGGTCAGTCTTTCTGGTCATGCTGCCCATTGTGTGGGGACTTTCGATTACCCAGATCAATGCACTTTGTGATGGGGCACTGGCCTGGTGGTTCTCACTGGAAGGCAATGGAAACCGTGTCGAACAGGGAGCGGCGTCTGCGTTGTACTTTGGTCAGCGCATGTATCAATTCCCGCTGGGAATCTTTGGAGCGGCGATGGGAACGGTGCTCTTTGCCCGTTTAGCTCAACATGTCGAAGCGAAAAACTGGGAAGACGTGATTCAAGACGTTTCTCAGGGGATGCGTCTGACACTGCTGATTGGAATCCCAGCTTCATTCGGGATGCTGGTGCTGGCTGAACCCATTGCCCGGATATTGCTGGAGCGGGGAAAATTTGATCATTATGACACCATCCAGACGACTAGGATGATCATCGCCTACAGCGTGGCCATCTGGGCCTACCTGGGGATTACCGTCACTCAGCGGGTTCTGTTTGCCATTCAGGATGCCCGGACGCCGGTTCGGCTGGGAATGATTGCTGTTATTGTCAACCTGCTGCTCAGTCTCCCGCTCATGTTCTGGCTGGGAGGAAAGGGACTGGCGATCGCCACTTCTGTCGCCTCCATCATGCAGTTCCTCCTATTGGTTTATGCCCTTTCGAAACGCTTGCAGCGGAATCTGTTACAGAACCTGATGAGTGTTTTCCTGAAATCCTCAGTGGCAACCGCCTTGATGTGCATTGGGATTCATTTCGCGTTGAAATTCGGTCGAAT